>DATIEU010000354.1:0-2569 GCA_035455565.1 Steroidobacteraceae bacterium
GCTCCACATCCACACCGGCGTTGGCAACCTCGGCACGTTCTCTCACTCGGCGACGGCACGCATTGCCGCCGAGGTGCTCAAGTACGATTGGGATAACGTTGTCCTCGAGCGCGGCGACAGCCGCCGGCACCTGCCGTGGAACATCGGTCAGTTCGGCAGCAATACGTCGTTCACCATGAGCCGCACGAACTACGTGGCAGCGATGGATGCGGTGGCCAAGCTCAAGGAAATCGCGGCGACCGACCTCGGCGGGAAGCCCGACGAATACGACATCGATGGCAAGCGCGTATTCGCCAGGGCGAATCCTTCGAAGGCGCTCACCTACGGCGCCGCTGCGCAACGCGCCATCGAGATCAAGGGCAAGTACAGCGGTGGCGAAGCGCCCGATGACATCAATCCGCTCACCAAGGCTTCGGTTGCCGCACTCGCGGGCACCGGCCTTATCGGCGTTGCCAAGGACAACCTGCCGGTCGGCGGCCAGACCGCGGCGTTCGTCGCGGCTTTCATCGAGATCGAGCTCGATGTCGAGACCGGTCAACACCGCATTCTCGATTTCCTGAGCGTCGCGGACTGCGGCACCGTGATCCACCCGGCCGGTCTTGCGACGCAAGCCAAGGGCGGCGCGGCGCAGGGGTTCGGCATGGCGTGCCTCGAGCGTTACGTCTACGACCCGCAGAACGGATTGCCGGCGACGATTGGGCTGCACCAGGCCAAGCCAGCGACTTACCTCGACATGCCGCTCGCGATGCAGACCGATGCCGTCGACAAACCCGATCCGATGAGTCCGCTCGGTACGAAGGGCGTTGGCGAACCGCTGATGGGCTGCGCGGCTGCGGCACTGCTGTGCGCGATTTCCGATGCCCTCGGCGGACACGTGTTCAATCGCACGCCGGTCACGCCCGACATGATCGTCAACTTCACCGGGGGCCGCCCGCAATCGCACAAGCGATTGCAGGTGAATACCTACTAGGAGCGCAAGATGCTGCACGACATGATGCCGCGCTTCGAGCTCTTCCAGCCGGATAGCCTCCAGAACGCGCTCGAGCTCGCCAAGCGGCTCGAGAAACGCGCCTGGCTGGTCGCCGGCGGGTACGACAGCGTCGATTGGTTCAAGGACCGCGTGAAACGACCTGAAGCCGTGATCGATCTCGGTGGCATCGCCGAGCTCAAGGGCGTGCGCGAGACGCCGGACGGTCTCGAGATCGGCGCGCTCACGACGCTCACCGAGCTGGAACGCAACGAGATCGTCGCCGCCAGGTACTCGCTGCTTGCGCGCGCCGCGGGGCGCGTCGCCAGCCCGCAGATTCGCAACGCCGGCACCGTCGGCGGGAACCTCTGCCAGGACACGCGCTGCTGGTACTACCGCGCGGGCGTGAATTGCTACCGCGCCGGGGGCAACTCGTGCTTCGCCGATTCGCCGCAGGGCCAGAACCGCGAGCATTGCCTGTACGGCGCGAGCCGCTGCGTGGCCGTCTCGCCGTCCGATGTCGGCACCGCGGCCGTGGCACTCGATGCGAAGATGGTGATTCGCAACGAAGGCGGCGAGCGGGTCGTGCCGGCGGAGGAATTCTTCATCGGTCCCGCGGTCGATATTGCGCGCATGACCGTGCTCCAGCCCGGGGAGATCCTGACAGCGATCCGCATACCGCAGGAGTGGGCGGGCGCAACGTTCTACTTCGAGAAAGTCACGGATCGCGCCGTGTGGGATTTTGCATTGGTCAGCGTGGCCGCCGCCATGCACCTCGATGGCAATGTCATCCGCAAGATCCGCATCGCGTGCGGTGGTGTCGAATGCGTGCCGCGGCGGCTCAAGGTCGTCGAGGAGGCGGTCGCCGGCAGCACGCGCAACGCGGACGTTGCGACGCTCGCGGGCAAGACCGCCGTGCAGGGCGCGACGCCGCTCAATTTCAACCACTTCAAGATTCCGCTGCTGGAAAACCTGGTGCGCCGCGCGATCCGCGACGCATGATCCATGCAGTTCGTTCGCGTCAGCACCGACGTGTGGGGGAGGCAGGTCCTCGAAGGGATTTCGTGGGACCTTCTACCGATCGCCTTCGGCATCGGCGCAGCGGTGATCCTGGGTCACGCCATCTACCGGCTCGTTCGCAAGGGTCGCAAGGCCTGACCCGTGGCTGACGGCTCACCGGATCGCATCCTGCGCCATGCGGCTCCCGATCGGGTTTTTCACTGGGTTACTGCACTCTGCGTGCTCACCTTGACGGCGACCGGATTGCTCCCGGTCATCGGCATCAAGTTCCCCTGGATCCTCGTGCACTGGATCGCCGGCGTGCTGCTCACACTCGCGGTCCTGTTCCATCTCTTCCGCTCACTTTCCTGGCGAAAGCTCTGTGCGATCTGGGTGCAGCGGCGCGACCTGCGTGGCGAGAAGGCCGGCAAGTACACGCTGGCGCAAAAGCTGATGCATCACGCGATGACGGTGATGGTGCTGCTCGCGGTCGTCACGGGGCTGCCGATGATGGTGCGCATTGACACTCCGTTCTGGGAGCGCAACCCGTATCTGTTCGCAGAGAGCACCTGGGGCGTCGTCTATGTCCTGCACGGCTTCGCC
>DATIEU010000355.1:0-4327 GCA_035455565.1 Steroidobacteraceae bacterium
CGATCAACACCATGGTGGACCAGCTGAACGCCTTCGCTTCCGAGGTGACGCGGGTCGCGCGCGAGGTCGGCACCGAGGGCAAGCTCGGCGGGCAGGCGCGGGTGCCGGGGGTGGCGGGCACCTGGAAGGACTTGACCGACAACGTGAACGCGATGGCGGCGAACCTCACCAATCAGGTGCGCGGCATCGCGCAGGTGGTGACCGCGGTGGCGCGGGGCGATATGAAGCGCAAGGTCGTGTTCGAGGCGAAAGGTGAGATCGCGGCGCTCGCGGATACGATCAACGAGATGATCGACACCCTGGCGACCTTCGGCGACCAGGTCACCAACGTGGCACGCGAGGTCGGCATCGACGGCAAGCTCGGCGGGCAGGCCAAGGTGCCCGGCGCGGCCGGCCTGTGGCGCGGTCTGACCGACAACGTGAATCAGCTGGCGGCGAACCTGACGACGCAGGTGCGCGCGATCGCGGAAGTGGCGACCGCGGTGACCAAGGGCGATCTCACGCGCTCGATCATGGTCGAGGCCCAGGGTGAAGTGGCGGCCCTGAAGGACAACATCAACGAGATGATCCGCAACCTCAAGGACACGACGCGCAAGAACACCGAGCAGGACTGGCTCAAGACCAACCTCGCCAAGTTCACGCGCATGCTCCAGGGGCACCGCGATCTCGTCACGGCGTCCAAGCTGATCCTGTCGGAGCTGGCGCCGCTGGTCAACGCCCAGCAGGGCGTGATCTACGCGCAGCCCGCGCGTGGGGACGAGTTGCGCTTCGACCTCGTCGCCAGCTACGCCCACAAGCCGAGCAAGCACCTGCCGAAGACGCTGCGCGTCGGGGAGGGCCTCGTCGGACAGTGCGCGTACGAGAAGAAGCGGATCCTGCTGGTGGAAGTCCCCCAGGATTACATCCGGGTGAGCTCCGTTCTGGGCTCCACCGGGCGGCTCTCCATCATCATCCTGCCGGTGCTGTTCGAGGACGAGGTCAAGGCGGTGATCGAGCTGGCGTCGTTCGGTTCGTTCAGCGAAGCGCATCTGTCGTTCCTGGAGCAGCTCACGGGGAGCATCGGCATCGTGTTCAACACGATCGAGTCCAGCATGATGACCGAAGAGCTGCTCCAGCAGTCGCAAACCCTGACCCGGGAGCTGCAGAGCCAGCAGCTGGAGCTGAAGAAGACCAATGACCGTCTCGAGCAGCAGGCGCTCAATCTGCAGAAATCGGAGGCGATGCTCAAGAAGCAGCAGGAAGACCTGCGGGCCACCAACGAGCAGCTCGGGGACAAAGCAAAGCTTCTCTCGGAGCAGATGAAGCAAGTGGAGTTCAAGAACCGCGAGATCGAGCAGGCCAAGGCGGCGCTCGAGGAAAAGGCGGAACAGCTCGCGCTCTCCTCGCGCTACAAGTCGGAGTTCCTCGCCAACATGTCGCACGAGCTTCGTACCCCCTTGAACAGCCTGCTGATCCTTGCGCAGATGCTGGCGGAAGGCAGCGAAGGCGGGCTGACGCCGAAGCAGATCGGGTACGCGAAGACCATCCACGGGGCCGGCACGGACCTGCTCTCGATCATCAACGACATTCTCGATCTCGCCAAGATCGAATCGGGAACGGTGACGCTGAGCATCGAGCAGCAGCGCTTCTCCGAGCTGCAGGATTATGTCGAGCGCACCTTCCGCCAGGTGGCCGGCAACAAGGCGCTGGCGTTCGACGTCA
This sequence comes from Steroidobacteraceae bacterium, assembly GCA_035455565.1. Classification (GTDB taxonomy): domain Bacteria; phylum Pseudomonadota; class Gammaproteobacteria; order Steroidobacterales; family Steroidobacteraceae; genus DATBVX01. Next base: position 1,702 of record DATIEU010000355.1, read on the forward strand.
AGCTCGCCGCGGAGCTGCCTGCCGCCATGCAGACCGACGGGAAGCGCCTGCAGCAGATACTCAAGAACCTGCTCTCCAACGCGTTCAAGTTCACCGAACGCGGACGGGTATCCCTGGAGGTGGCGGCGGTACAATCGGGCTGGACGCGGGGACATCCGCAGCTCGATGCCGCCGGCACCGTGGTTGCCTTTTCGGTGATCGACACGGGCGTGGGCATCCCCGCGACCAAGCACCGGAGCATATTCGAGCCCTTCAACCAGGCTGACGGGACCACCAGCCGCCGCTACGGGGGCACGGGACTCGGGCTTTCCATCAGCCGCGAGCTGGCGCGCCTCCTCGGCGGCGAGATTTGCGTCATCAGCGCCCCCGGCGAGGGCAGCACCTTCACGCTCTACCTGCCGCTCGCCCACCAGTCGGCGTCCGCAGTGAAAGTCGCGCCGGCGATCGTCGCGGCGTCCGCAGTGGCCGAGCGCGCGGAGCGCGTATACGGCACGATCAAGACCGCGCTGCAGTCGGGCGCGCGCCCAGCGCTGCTCGACGACCGCGGCGATATCAAGCCCGGAGATCGCGTGGCCCTGATCGTGGAGGACGACTCCAAGTTCGCCCCGGTGCTGCTCGATCTGGCGCGCGGGAGCGGGTTCAAGGGCGTGGTGGCTCTCGACGGCGGCGCGGCGCTCAAGCTCGTGCAGGAGCTGACCCCGGACGCGATCACCCTCGACCTGAAGCTGCCCGACATGGACGGCTGGACGCTGCTCGATCTGCTCAAGCACGATCCGAAAACACGCCATATCCCGGTCAACGTGATCTCGGTGACCGATCGCGCGCAGCAGTGCTTCCAAATGGGGGCGCTCGGAGTCGTGCAGAAGCCGGCGGCGAAGGAGGTGCTGCAGGAGGCGTTGGCGCGAACCCGCGATTTCATCGAGCGCGAGGTGAAGGCGCTGCTCGTCGTCAACGGAGACAAGGCGTTGCGGGAGAACATCCGCGGCGCACTGGGCGAGGACGGCGTCAGGATCACCGCGGTCGAGAGCGGGAAGAAGGCGCTCGAAGCCCTGCAGCGGAAAGCGTTCGACTGCGTGGTCGTTGGCCCGACGCTCGCCGACATGAGCGCGCTCGGACTCGTGAGGAGCCTGACGGGTATCGAGCGGGCCGGCGACGTTCCCATCGTCCTCTACGGGACGGAGGACCTGGACGGGGGCGAGCAGGAGAACCTGCGCAAGCTGGCGGAAATCGTCGTCCTCAAGAGGGCCAGCACACCCGACGCCGTGCTCGAGCAGACGACGCTGTTCCTGCACCGGGCGGTGACGGGCCTCCCGCAGACGACACGCGAGCTGCTGGCGCGCTACCAGCGGTCGGCGCCGGAGCTGTCGGGAAAGAAGATCCTGGTCGTCGACGACGACATCCGCAACATCTTCGCCTTGAGCAGCGTGCTGGAGGAGCACGGCATGGTCGTTCTGAACGCCGAGAGCGGCGAGGAGGGGATCGAGGTCCTCAAGAACACCCCGGATATCGATGCCGTGCTCATGGACGTCATGATGCCCGAGCTCGACGGTTACGACACGATGCGCATCATGCGCAAGTTGGAAGCGCACAAAGACCTGCCCATCATCGCGATCACTGCCAAGGCCATGAAGGGCGACCGCGAAAAATGCCTCGAGGCCGGCGCTTCGGACTACCTGGCCAAGCCCGTGAACACGGAACAGCTGCTGTCGCTGCTGAGGGTATGGATGTCCCAGTCAAGTCAGGACATTCCGGGGACGGCTTCTTGATGGATATAAGGCGCAACGGGCAGTAGAATCTCCGGCATGGGAGGAGCGCCCCAAGACGAGATGCCGGCGGCGGCGGTGGCCAGCGTCCTGGTCGTCGATGACGACCCGCGCAGTCTCATGGCGCTGCAGGAGGTGCTGCAGCGGCCGGAGCTCAAGCTGGTGCTGGCCGATTCCGGGGAAGCGGCGCTGCGCTGCGTGCTGAAGGACGATTTCGCGGTCATCCTGCTCGATGCGCGCATGCCGGGCCTTGACGGCTTCGAGACAGCGAGACTGATACGGCAGCGGCCGCGCTCGCGGCACACGCCGATCATCTTCATCACCGGCGTCTCCGAGGATCTGGCTTCGGTGTTCCGCGGCTACGAGGTCGGCGCGGTCGACTATATCGTCAAGCCGGCCGACCCGCAGGTCCTGAAATCCAAGGTGTCGGTGTTCGTCGAGCTCCATGCCGTGAACGCCGCGCTGCTCCGCGAGATCGCGGAGCGCAAGCGTACCGAGCAGCGGCTGCGGGAGTCCGAGGAGAAGCTGCGCGCGCTCGCCGCGCGCGTGCAGTCCGTGCGCGAGGAGGAGGAGATCCGGATCGCGCGCGAGGTCCACGATGGGCTGGGCCAGGCGCTGACCGGGCTGAAGATGGATCTCACCTGGCTCGTGGGCAAGCTGCATGCGGATCAGGAGCCGTTGGCGAAGAAGATCGAGTCGATGTTCCAGCTGATCGACGAAACCATAGGTTCCGTGCGCAAGATCGCTTCGGGATTGCGGCCAGAACTGCTGGACGAGGCGGGCCTCGCGGCCGCGATTGGGTGGCACGCCAGGGAATTCCAGCAGCGCACGGGCATCCGGTGCATCGTCGATGCGCCGCCGGA
>DATIEU010000356.1:0-6488 GCA_035455565.1 Steroidobacteraceae bacterium
AGCGTGTTGCCGGCCATCTGCCGGCGCGCCGCGGTAATGAAGGCCTGGACGTCGTCGGAGTTCGCCGCCGCTACGACCGGGGCAGTCATCTCCAGCATCTCGTAGACGCCGGTGCGCCCCGAAAAGCCGGTGCCGTTGCAATGAGAGCAGCCGCCGCCGCTCAGGTAACGGTGGCGGTCCACCGCGTCGCCGAACTCGAGGCGCAGCCATTCACGCTCGTTCGCCGCCAGCTTGTGCTCCTTCGCACAGCTTGCGCACACGACGCTCACCAGGCGCTGTGCGATCACGAGCTGGAGCGAGAGCGCCACCATGTAGCGCGGCGCGCCCATGTCGAGCAGCCGCACCGGCGTCGAGACGGCGTCGTTGGTATGCAGGGTGGAGAACACCATGTGGCCGGTCATCGCGGCGCGCATGCCGGTCTCCACCGTCGCCTTGTCGCGCATCTCCCCCACCAGGATCACGTCCGGGTCCTGGCGCAGGGCGGATCGCAGCACGCGCTCGAAGCCGAGCTCGATCTTCTCGTTGACCTGCACCTGGTTGATGCCGGGCAGCCGGTATTCGACCGGATCCTCGACGGTAATGATCTTGCGCTCGGGCGTATTCAGCTCCGAGAGCGCCGCGTAGAGCGTCGTCGTCTTGCCGCTGCCCGTGGGGCCGGTCACGAGCACCATGCCGCTCGTGCGGTTGATCACGGTGCGCATCCTCTCCACCATCTCCGCCGGCATGCCGATATTGTCGATGCCGAGCACGCCGCTCGACTGGTTAAGGAGCCGCATCACGGCCGATTCGCCGTACTGCGTGGGCATGGTCGAGAGCCGCACGTCGATCTGGGTGCCGCGAACTCTTACGCCAAAACGCCCGTCCTGCGGCAGCCGCTTCTCCGAGATGTCGAGGCTGGACATGAGCTTCAGGCGCAGCGCCAGCGCGTTGGCAATCTTGGGGTCGGCCTGCGTCTGCACGTGCATCACGCCATCGATGCGGAAGCGGATCTGCAGGTTCTTCTCCTGCGGCTCGATGTGGACGTCGGAAGCCCGCTGCTGAACCGCGTCCTCGAACACCGTCTGCAGGAGCTTCACCACCGGTGCTTCCTCGAGCCCCGGCGTCACCGCCAGCGTCCCGAAGTCGACCACGGCGGCCTCGCCCAGCTCGGCCCCGAGCTCCTGCGCGAGTCCGGCAATCTGCTCGGTGCGGCGGTGGATGCGGTCCAGTGCACGCACCACCTCCGTGCCTGTGACTACGACGATTTCGATGCTGCGCTTCAGAATCCGCGCGATCTCGTCGTAGGCCGTGAGATCGGTGGGGTCGGCCATGCCGACCTTGCAGGTCGCGCCGTTGTCCTCGAGCACGATCGCGCGGAAGCGGCGCGCCGCGGACTCCGGCAGCTTCAGCACGGTCTCGCGCTTGACGTTGACTTGCTTGAGGTCGACGTAGGAAAAGTTGAGCTGGCGCGCGAGCGCGTCGGCAAGCTGATCCTCGGTGATGATCCCCTTGTCGGTAAGAACCCGCCCGAGCCGGCGCCCAAGCTGCTTATGCTCTTGGAGCGCGCTCCTCAACTGCTCCTCGGTGACCAGTTTCTGCTGGATAAGTATCTGCCCGAGGCGGCGCTTTTCAGCCCGCGCCGTCCGCCGCTCTGCCGGTTCCGGTTGCAACGCCATGACTGAGTTCCATGCCCTTGATCTATAACCTAACTTGTTTTGTCGCCCGCGGCAACCCGCGAGCACCCGGGATGGGGCCTACTGCGCCCCGGCGCGCCGCAGCAGGTCGAGGACCTCGGCATTGCCGCCCTTGCGCGCGTGATCGAGCACCGAGCCATCCGGCGCGCGCCGGTTGGGATCGGCGCCGCGCTGCAGGAGCAGCTGTGTCATAGCCACATCGCCATTCAGGGCCGCGGCCATGAGCGGCGTGCGGCCCCGGGAATCGCGCCGGTCCACCCACCAGCCCAGGTCGAGCAGCTCGGTGACGGCTGCCAGATCGAGAAACATCACCGCCGTCATGACGTCGTTGTACCGGAAGAGCCCCTGCCGGGTCGGAGAAGCCGCCGCCGCAGCGGATTCTCTTTCTGCGCGCGGATCAGACTGACGCCCAGCCGCTGGCTTCTCTGCAGCCGGTGTCTCCGCGAGCGCCGGCGCCGCTACGAGCCGCACGGGTTCCCGTTCACGCGTGTCGCATACCCCCATCGACCAGGCGCCCGCAGTCGTCAGCAGAGCACTTCCATACGGGCGATTCGAGCCCGAGCACATTCCGGCATCCCCGTTGGCAGCGCCGTTGCCGAGCTGCTGAAGGCCGCCCACCACCAGGTTCGTCGATCCGTTGGCGAAACCCGCCGTGGGCGTCGGGGGCAGCGGCGAGCCCCCACCCGTCACCAGCAACGTACCGTCGACGTAGCTCATCGAATAATTCACCGAGCTCTGCCCCCAGGGTGTGATGGGGTACGACCCTACGGGCGAACCCGTTGTCGCCGGGGTATTGAAATTCAACGTGCCCGTCAGCACCGCGGGCGTCTCTCCGAATTGGAAGCCGCTATAGGTGGCGGTAAACAGCGGATTCGGAGTCCCTTGAAGCCGGCTCGCGTCATCGGCGGTCACGGTCAGCGGCGCCGGCGTGATCGTGAGCGTGTTGCCCCCGGTAGACAGGCTCAACGTGTAGTTGCCCGCGGCCGCGCCGGAGAGCGCATTGAGCGTGCCTCCGGTGATCGCGTACGTCGGCCCGGGTGCGGCGACTGTCTCGCCCGCCACGCGCGTAAGGCTCGCAAGGCTCGTGCTCACCAGCCCCGTGTCGTCCACCGCCACGTTCCCGTTCCAGGTCACGATCGCGGGGTTACTCACCACGCCCGCGAGCGTTACGGGAATGCCGGCGAGCGCCGGGTCGGCCGCGCCATAAGTCTTCGTCTGGTCGGGGATCGTTCCGGTCAACGGCGCTTGCGTAATCGTGAGTTGCGGGCTGTTCGCGATGTCGAAGCTCTTGGCGTAGTTGGTGTCGCTCGCCGAGAGCGTCACCGTTCCCGTCAGCGCCGTATACGTGCCCACGATCTCTCCTGCGACGCGAGGCAAGCTGGTGAGCGTGCCTGTCACCGCACTGTCATCGACCGCGGCCGCTCCGTTCCAGGTCGCAATCGCGGGATTGTTCACCAGCCCGGTCAGGGTTACGCCGATGCCACCGAGCGCCGGATCATCGGCCCCATACGCCTTCGCCTGCGCCGGGGTGGCCAGCACAAAGGTGAGCGGGGCCGCATTGATGGTGAGCGTGGGCGTGCTCGCGAGGGTTGGCGCACTGTAATTGACGCTGGGTGCGTTGAAGGTTCCGGCGGTGACGTTGTAGCTGCCCACGCTCTCGCCTGCCACGCGCGTCAAGCTCGTGACGCCGCTCGTCAACGCGCTGTCATCGATCGCGACGACGCCATTCCAAGTCACGATCGCAGGATCGTTCACCAGCCCACCAAACGTCACTCCGATCCCCCCGAGCGCCGGATCATCCGCCCCGTAGGCCTTGCTCTGGTTCGCAATCGTGGCCGTGAGCGGCGCCGGCGTGATCGCCAGCGTGTTGCCCGTCGTATCCAGGCTCGCGGTGTAGTTGCCCGCTGCGCTGCCCGAGAGCGCATTGAGCGTGCCGCTGGTGATCGCGTAGGGGGAGCCCGCCACCGTCTCGCCCGCGGTGCGGGTGAGGCTGGCGAGACTCGTGCTCACCTGCCCCGTGTCGTCCACCGCCGCGATCCCGTTCCAGGTCACAATCGCGGGGTTACTCACCAAGCCCGCGAGCGTCACGGGAATGCCGGCGAGCGCCGGGTCGGCCGCGCCATAAGTCTTCGTCTGGTCGGCGATCGTGCCGGTGAGCGGTGCCGGCGTGATCGTAAGCGTCGAGCCGGCTGCGAGCGTCGGGGCGTTGTAGTTCGCGCTGGGCGCGGCGAAGGTACCCGCCGTGATGGCGCGCACGCCCACGCCCTCGCCCACGTCGCGCGTGAGCGCCGTCGCGCTGCTCGTCAACGCGCTGTCATCGATCGAGACGTTTCCGTTCCAGGTCACGATCGCGGGGTTGTTCACCAGCCCGGTGAGGCTCGTCACGCCAAGGGGCAAGGCCGGATCGTCCGCGCCGTAGATCTTCGACTGCGTGACCGTCGCGGTCAGGTCCGCCGGCGTGATCGTCAGCGTCTGACCGCCTGTGAAGCTGATGGCATAGCCCGCGCCGGACGCAAACGTCCCTTGGGTGATCGCGCGCGTTCCCACCGACTCTCCCACCGCGCGGGCAAACGATCCGCCGAGACCGGCCGTAGCGGCACTGTCCAGTACTCCGTCGTCATTGACGAATCCCGCGGCCACGAAAGTCTGCGCGGGATCATCCGCCCCATAGATCTTGGACTTGTTGTCGGGCGTGACCGTCAGCGTCGGCTGGATGCTGTAGATCAGGTGATTGCCGGGCTCCGTGATCGACGCGGGCGGATCGCCGGCAAACGTGCGGTTATAGAGCCGCGGCAGGGCCGATCCGGCGGCTCCGACCAGGCCGTTTTCGGTGGAACCGGCAGGCGAGGTCGAGTACGCGAGCCAGCGCCCCGGGCCGGGGTCGAGCGCGGCCGCGCCGACCGTGTTGATGAAATCCTGCGCCGCCGCAAGCACGATCGAATCGCCCGCTCCCGTTGCGGTGATGGCTCCGCTCACCGTCAGATTGCCGCCGAGCGTCTGCGCCTGCAGCGTGTCGACGGCTGCGCCCGCAAGCGTCAGCGCGTTCGCGTCCACCAGCGACACCGTCCCGCCGCTCGTAATGGCGACGGTGCCGAAATCGTTGGCGGCGTTGGTGAACGTCGCGGCGCCGGTGCCGGTATCGAGCGTCAGTGTCCCGGCGGTCGCGGTGACCGCGGCGTTTGCGCTGATGGCGCCGCCGGCGGTCGTGCGCAGAGTCGTTGCGCCACCAAGCGTCGTGGGATCGTTGTAGGTCTGCGCACCGGTCGTGGTGACGGTTCCACCATTGATGGCCGTCGTGCCCCCGGCATTGGTGGTGAGGCTCGCGATCGGCGTCGCGCCCCCCACCGCGCCGCTAAAGGTCGTCGCCCCGGTGCTGTCCACCGCCAGCGCATTCGCCCCATCCAACGTCGCGCCAAAGGTCACTGCGCCCGCGCCTGTGCTGATCGTGCTCGCGCCGGTGAGCGTCACGGCGTCCCCGAAGGACACCGCCGCGTTGTTCGTCGAGATGTCCGCCCCGATGCTGGTCGTGCCCCCGGCATCGGTCGTGAGACCGGTCAGCGGCGTCGCGCTCCCCACCACCCCGCTGAAGGTCGTGGCGCCGGCCGTGTTGACCGCCAGCGTCCGCGCCCCGTTCACGGTGCTGCCGAACGCAATCGCCTGGTCGCCCGTGCTCGCCAGCGTTGTCGGTCCGGTAAGCGTGACCGCATCGCCATAGCTCTGCGCGCCTGCGGTCGTGATCGCGCCCGTCAGCTGCGTCGTGCCGCCGTTGCCGGTCGCGAGGCTGTTGATGTTGGTGAAGCTCGCGCCACTGATGGTGGTCGTGCCGCTGAAATTCAGCGTCAGGTCGAAGCCTCCGCCGTTGACCATGGAGCTGAAGGTCGGCGTCGTCCCGGTGAGCATCGCGTTCGCCGTCAGCGTCACCGCATCCCCGTAGAACTGCGCTCCCGTGGTCGTCACGTCCCCGCCGAGACTCGTCGTGCCCGTGGCGTTGGTGGTGAGCGAGGAGAGGGCAAGCGTGCTACCCACCGCATCGCCGAACACCGTGGCGCCGTTCGTATTGACCGTCAGCGTGCGGCTTGCGCCCGAGGAATCCACCGTCCCGCTGAAGTTAACGTCCCCGCCCGTGCCGACGCCGGCGCTGCCGCCCGTCGCCGTTAGCGTGGTATTGGCAGCGAGCAGCGCGGCATCGGCGATCGTAATATTGCCTCCCGCGCCGGCCGTGCCGGTGCCGGCCCGATTTCCCCCCGTCGTGGTGATGTTCGCGTGCGTGATGGTCGAGGCGGCGCCTGCGTCCAGATTGACCGCACCGCCGTTTCCTCCATCGGCGTCGCCCCCGCTGGCATTGCCGCCTATTGCGGTGAGCGTTCCCGCAGAGAGGTCGACCGCGCCGTTCGCCGTCACCATGATGGCGCCCGCATCGCCGCCCGACTGGTCCGCGCCGTTGCCCGCGGCGCCCGAAGTGGTGATCGCGCCCGTCGTCGTGACGGTATCGCCCGAGAGGGTCACCGCGCCCCCGCTCTGGCCCGAGGTGCCCGCACGCGCGCCGCCGCCCGAGGTGAGGATCGTCGCCCCGGCATTGAACTGCAGCGCGCCCTGCGAGGACAGCGTAACGGCGCCGCCCGCTCCGTTGAAGTTGCCGCGCGTGTCGATCGACCCGGTCTGCACCGAGGCCCCCGCGGCGTCGTTGGTCACGGTGATCGAGCCCGCGGCGCTCGGCGCGGTGCCGGTGCCGGCGCCCGCCCGCGCAGTGAGGTTGCCCGTCGCGATGTTCCCCGCGGTGTTGTTGGTGACGTTAATCGTGCCGCCAGTGCCGCC
>DATIEU010000357.1:0-2441 GCA_035455565.1 Steroidobacteraceae bacterium
ACGACGCGTCCACCTTCAATATGTGCCGAGCGCGCCACCGGACCGGAGGGCGCGAGCGACTCGCCGTAGACGACGTGACGTGCCGCGCGTGCGAGACGCCGGCCGACTTCCTGCTTGTTGGCCGGATGAATATCGTAGGGATCGCCGATGTCGATGGTAACCGTGAGTCCCGCGTGCGCATCCTCCGCGACGGCGGCGCGTTGCGCGTCGCGCACGCCGGCCCAGCCGCTCTCGGCCGGTTGCGTTGCGACCGGGCCGTAGTTCGCGAGCTGCACCACGAGGAACGGCAGCTCGGCGCCGAACTTGCGGCGCCAGTCCGCCATCAGTCCGGCGAGCAGGCGTTGGTAACGGTCCGTGTCGTCGGTGTTCGATTCGCCCTGGTACCAGAGCACCCCCTTGAGGCCATACGGCACGAGCGGCGCAATCATCGCGTTGTGAATCACGGTAAGCCCGCGCACCGGTTCCCATGGCGCGCGCGGCGCGCGGCCCGGAATCGTCGGTGCAACCTGGTAGTGCCAGGGTTCGTCGAGCGCCACACCGCTGCCATCGCCGAGGTGCAGCACGCGCTTGTCCGCCGGTCCGTGGATGCCGCCGCTGCCGTAGGTGTCGAGCGCGTTGATCACCAACACGTTGTCGCCGGCACGCAGCACGCGCGGCGCGATCTCGTACTCGCGATCGGTGCCCGCGCCCGAGGTGTAACCGACGGCAGTACCGTTGAGCCAGGTGTTGTCCACTTCGTCGATGGGCCCGAGCGAGAGTCGCGCCGGCTGCCTGGCCTGTTTCGCAGTCAGTCTGAATGTCGTTCGGTACCAGACCATGCCGTTGAAATTCGCGAGCTCCGCCATGCCCCATTTCTCCCACACCTCGGTGAGGGAGGGCACCGCGTGCCATTGTTTTTCGCGGAGTGGCGCCGCGCTCCACGGTTCGTCGCCGCTCTTCGTCGGAACGTGGCTCTTCCACCAGCTCTCCCACAGCGTGCCCCAGCGACGCCGCGCGGCGGGCGGATCCGATTCGTTCAGGTCGAGGAGCGCGAGTAGCTCGTCGTAGTAGCCGGTGGCTCGCACGGCGTCGTGGCTCATCCATGTCTGAATATTCGAGCCGCCCCAGGCCGCAGTGATGAGACCCATCGGCACCTTGACGGTCTGCTGCAGCTCGCGCGCGAAGTAGTAACAGGTGGCCGAGAACCCGGCGACATGCGCGGAGGTGGCGGGCAGCCACTGCACCGGCGCGGCGAACGCCTCGAGCGGTGTGTAGCTTCCCGCCTCGCCCACCGTGAGCATGCGGATCGAATCGTTGTGCGCGTCCGCGATCTCGGCGCGCGAATTCAGCGTGCGATGCACCTCGAGCACCATGTTCGACTGCCCCGAGCACAGCCAGACTTCGCCCACGAGTACGTCACGAGCGTGTTGACTCGCGCCACTGGCCGCTTGCACCGTGAGCTCATACGGGCCGCCTGCTTCCATGGCTGGAAACTGCACTTCCCAGCGTCCGGTGTCGCTCGCTCGTGCCGACAGGCTGGCGTTCGCGAGTGTCACGCGAACCGACTCACCGGGCGCGGCCCAGCCCCACACGGGAATGGGTCGTCCGCGCTGGACGACGGCGTGGTCGCTGAAGAGCGGATGCAGGAGCGGCAGGGAATCCGCGGCCGGGGCCGGCGCTGATGCGAAAGCCAGGGCACACAACCAGGCGCGCATCAGTTCGAGTCCGACTCAGTCACGAAAGGGTGCTGAGGTGTGTCCGGGATTTCCGGGTGCATAGGGATGCTCGATCGCCTTGTATTCGGCGAGCGTGCGCTCCGGGGGCGCGAAGCCCGCCGGTAGCGACCGCTTGGAAAATGTCTGGAAGTAGGCGATGCAGGCGTCGCGCCACCAGCGCGCTTCCTTTTCCTGGATCGCGAGAAACGTGCTGACTTGCGCGAACCGCTCGGCGTCGACGTACGTCTCGAGTCCGGCCCAGGTCTTGCGCATCGCGGACACGCCATCGACGCCGCGCGTGTAGCGCACGACCAGCTCGTCCCAAAGCGTGCGGCCGGAGGCCATGCGCGCATCCCACGGGACATGATGGAACCACAACAGCAGGTTCTCCGGGACGCGCTTGCGATCGGCAAAGAGCTTCGCCACCGGCGGCGCGTACTGCGACACTGCGTTGCTGCCGCTCGCGGTACGATCGAAACCGACGCCCCGCGCGTCCGCGCGGTGAAAATACACCGGGTTCCAGTCCGCACGCCTCGCGTTGTCCACCCATGGACCGGGACCGTAGTGATGGCCGAGCGCGAAAAGGTGATGCAGCCCGAGCGGCGTCATGTAGTCCACCACCGTCTCGCGCGAGCTCATCATCATGCCGATCACCGGCGCCACGAACGCAGGATCGTTCGAGAACGTCATCCGCACCCATTCGTCAGCGATCGCCGCCGAGTCGAGCATCGGATCCCACGCGAGGCG
>DATIEU010000358.1:0-13490 GCA_035455565.1 Steroidobacteraceae bacterium
TCCGCTTTTACGGCGCTTCGAGCCATGCTGCCAGCTCGCCCGAGCGCGGCCGGTCAGCGCTCGACGGCGTCGAAGCGATGGACCACATGGTCAATCTCATGCGCGAGCACCTGCCGCAGGAAGCGCGCATCCATTACGTCATCACGAATGGCGGACTCGCACCCAACGTCGTGCCGGATTTTGCCGAGGTGTACTACTACGTGCGCCATCCCGACCCGCGAACGCTCGACGAGATCTGGGCGCGCGTGGTGAAGGCCGCCGAGGGTGCCGCGGTCGGCACTGGTACGCGCGTCGAGCACGAAATCATCCATGCGGTCTACAGCCTGTTGCGCAATGAAACGCTCGCCAAGGTCATGGATCGCGAGTTGCGCGCGGTGGGCGGGGTGCAGTACGACGCGCAGGAACGCGAGTTCGCGCAGAAGCTGCAGGCAACCATGCCGCCACCGGTGCGGCCGTTGGGCAGCGAAGCGCAGATCCAGCCCTTCCGCCTGGAGCAGCGCTACGGCTCGACGGATGTGGGCGATGTGAGCTGGGTGGTGCCCACGACCAGCGTGCGCACCGCAACGTTCGTGCCGGGAACGCCCGGACACAGCTGGCAGGCGGTTGCGGCGGGCGGAATGAGCATCGGCTTCAAAGGCATGAACGTCGCCGCGCAAACCCTTGCCCGTACTGCGGTGAGCCTGTATCGCGAGCCTTCGATCCTCAAGGAAGCACGGCGCGAGTTCGCTGCGCTGCGCGGCCCGGACTTTCGCTACCGGGCGCTATTGGGCGAGCGGACACCGCCACTCGATTACCGCGACTAGGCCCAGTCCGCCGCGTCGAACTCGAGGGTTTCGCGTTCGCGTTGCCAGGTCACGCGTTCCTTCTTCACCGTCAGCAGCCAGATCGACTGCTCGATCGGCCGCGTCGGCTTGAAGGCGTCGGGCCGCAACACCGCCACCGCGCCGGCGTGCTCGGGGTCGCGCACCGAGGCATACCGGATCGCGCCTGCATTGGCGGCACGCGCCACGGTCGCGAATTGCTGAGTCGCGGAATAGTCGGTGCGGTGCCCCCACTGCGCCTCGTCTTTCTTGAAGGGTGCTCGCGTGAGATCGACCGCACGCGTGTCGATGCTGGCCTGGAAGACGGTCTGCGGCGAAGGGCCGAGAGACTCGAGCGCCGCGGAGTCGGTGAGGAACCGCCAGCGCCAGTAGCCGAGTTCGGCGCAGGCCGTGCGCAACGCCTCCGCGCCGTACCACACGCCCGGCTCGGTCGGTGCGCGAAACCGCGACCCGAAGGGCGAGGGATAGCGAAATGGTGTCGCCAGCAGGTAGTGGAGCTTTACGGCGTCGGGAGGCACGGGCGGCTTGCTCGCCTCCAGGATGCGCTCGAGCGCGAGCTGCTCATCGGCGCTCGCGACCAGGCGCAAAGTCGAGGCGATGTGCTGCGCTTCGACCGCACGCCACAGCTTGCGCCGCAGGCGCGCGAGCTCAGATGCGACTGCGGGCGGCGTCCAGGTAGTGGACTGCACGGACGAGCCCCTCGGCGCTGCGGATCAGGTTTGCAGGCCGATCGCCGAGGGCGCGGTTGTCGCCATTGAGCCAGGCGCGCGCCGACTCGTCATTGGAGCCGACCAGGGAGTCGAGCGAACGGAACAACCGGACGAACAATGCCGCCATCTCCCATTCCTTCTTATCCGCATCCAGTGCGTAAGTGCCCTTGGCCATGCGCGACACCGTGGCGGGGCTGAGGCCGAGGATTTCCGCCACCCGCGCTTGTGTGAGCTCCAGCAGCGCCGCCGCGCGCAGCACCGCGCCCGTGAGCACGCGGCCGGGATCGGTTTGCGGACGTGGATGAGGAATTACGCGGGCCATGTGGCTTTCTCTGGAAACAATTTCAGCGATATGATTCTACTGCAAGTTCGCAATACGGGCAAACCACCCTGTCTGCCCGGCATCAAGGCGACAAATCATCACTCTAGGATTTGCGGCTTTCCCGCCAGACGAATACGGCGAGAGTCCCTGCTACGACGAGTCCCACCCCGCTCGCCCACATCGGGACAACCTCGTTCGCGACGGTCACCGGCCACCCATAGACCAACCGCAGGGCATGGGCTACGGCCACGACGAACAGGATCACCGCGGCTAGCGTGCTGGCTGGCTTCATTCGGTCCCCGCTGAGTGGTGAAGTTCCTCGGCCACAGTTGCAAGGGGCAACGTGAAAGTGAGCGTCGCGCCGCAATCCACGTTGCTGCTGGCCCAGATGCGTCCGCCATGCAACTCGACGATCGAGCGCGCGATCGATAGCCCCAATCCCATCCCGTGCTCCTTGGTCGTGAAGAAGGACTCGAATGCCGCCCTGAGATTGTCGGGCGCGATGCCAGGGCCGGCGTCGACGACGCGCACCTGCGCCGTTTCGCCGTCCCGCTCGGTGTGCACCACGATACGGCGCAGGTGTTCGGGCGTGCCGCCCATCGCGTCCAGGCTGTTCATGATCAGGTTGAGCAGTACCTGCTGCAGGTGCACGCGATCGCCGCGCACCGCCGGCAGATCGGTGGCGTACTGGCACAAGAGCTCGACGTTGCGTTGCTGCGCATCGGCCGACACCAGGTGGATCACCTCCTTGACCACCTCATTGAGGGTGAGCGGCGTCATCTGCGGCTCGCGCTTGCGCAAGAGCCCGCGCACACGCCGGATCACTTCGCTCGCCCGCAGGTCGTCCTTGCGGATGTCGGCAAGGATGTTGCGCACTTCCTCCATTGGCGGGGTTGGGCTTTCGAGCAGCATCTCGGCAGCTTCGGCGTTGCTCAGGATGGCGCCGAGCGGTTGATTGATCTCGTGTGCAATCGAGCCCGTCAGCTCGCCGACCACCGCGAGACGCGCGGCATGCGCGAGGTTCTGCATCGCTTGCTCGGCGCGCTTGCGATCGGTGATGTCACGGCCCACGGCCTGGTAGTCGACCAGCCGGCCCCTCGCATCGAAGAAACCTCGATCGCGCCATTGCTGCCAGCGGATCTCGCCACTGGGCGCCACCACCTGGTGCTCGATGGTGGCCACGGGTTGCTCGGGTGTGAGGGCTGCCAGGTGGGCGCGCGCGGGGGCATGCCACTCCTGCGGAATGAACGACCAGAAGGTCTTCCCCAGGAGCTCCTCTGGCGCACGCTGAAAGTAACGGCAGTACGCGCCATTGACGAATGTGTAGGTGCCATCGGGCAGGAAGCGGCAGATGAGCTCCGTCTGGTCCTCGACGATGCTGCGATAACGCGCTTCACTCTCGGTGAGTGCCGCACCTTTCGCACGCCGCTCCTCGACCAGCGAAGCGAGCACCAGTAGCGGCACGTAGAGCCCCAGCAGGAAGATCTGCAGCCACAGGACGACCTCACCGGGCGTTTGCGCAATCAACGGTCCATGCCCCGCCAGGGTGTAAGAGATCGCGATCAGGGCGAACACGAAGTAGGAGAACGAGAGCCCCGCCGGGCCAAAGCGCACCGAGGCCCAGAGCAGGAAGGGGAGTGGTGCGTAGGCGAGCGCGGCCGGGTGTCCCGCCATACGCGCCTGCAAGCCGAAGACGCCCATGCCGCACACCACCAGCCCCAGGATCAGCAGCGAGAACTCAGCGACCTGGGCGGGCGAGGCGTTGCGGGCTATTTGACTGCCGCGCGTCAGCGCGATCACGATGCAGGGCAGCGCAATCAGGAAGGGCAGGAGATTAGAGAGAAAGACCAGGCCCCATTGCGACCAGAGGTCGCCGTCCTTCCACACTGAGGCAATCAGTGGCGACCATACGAGCGAGCCTGCGCCGGCCGCAGCGGTGGCGACCGCGACGTAGAGGATCGCCTCCTTAAAGTCGTCCAGCGCGAAATCGTTCAGTCCGAAGCGCCGCAGGGCGCCCGCCATGGTCAGAACGATCGCGCAGTCGAACACGTAATAAAGAGTCGCCTCGACCATCGCCACGTCCTGCTGCGCGTGCGCCAGCAGGTGGACCGGAAAGGCGACGAGGAGCAACCACGCCCAGTGGCGGGGCGCTGACAGCACCAGTGCCGCCACCATGAACGTGTTGGGCAACCACATCACCGAGATGTACGAGGACGGGAAGATAAACAGGAAGCCGAGCGCGACGCCGGCGTAATACGCCGCGCACAGCACGAGGGTGCTCAACCACAGTCCGCGGCCCAGCACGCCATGCTCAGTCGCCGGGCTCTTCGCCAGGCCTTCCTCTTCAATTGCCAGGTCGCTCATCGGTCCCTCGAATCTCTGGCCGACGCGGGCTTGAGCAGGCTCAGTCGCGCCGCGCGCACTCTGCCCGTTGCATGTGGAAGTCGACTCCCCGCTCCTCGCCCTTGAGCATCCCCTCGATGCGCGCGTGCAAGCGATCGGGTTCCACGAGGCGATAGATCACGCGTTGCGGAAAATCGTGTGCGGGATCTTCGAACACGAGCTCGCCGGGCGCGGAGCGCACCAGCGGGAAAGCGGCTTGTGCCTGGCCGGAAGGATGGGCGACAAAGGCGAGCTGACCCGGCGAGATTTCACGGATCTGCATGAACTCGTACTCACTGGTCTTGCCGTCGCGCACCGTGCGACTCACGCCGAACATCGTGCCGCCCGCCGGCGCAGTCCACATTTCGCCGGTACCGAGCTCCCCGCCAATGCTGGCCCAGCAGCCCGCCAGCCACACAAACCCCGCGACCGATTGATCCGGATTCGAACGCACGGGGGCCGCCATCACCAGAATCAAGGCCAAGCTCGCCCGGAGAAGTCGCCTCACGCAGTTCTCCCTGTCATGGCTGGAACGGGCGCGCCTGTGGCGGCGCGTTTTCGGCCTATCTTGCTCTGCGCAGTCGCAATCAACAACCCGCCATGGGAGCGGGCCGGGACGAAACGGTCTTCAGGGCTGCAGGGTGCGCAGGAACTTTGCCGGATCTTCATTGCGCTCAAGGCATTCGACGAGCGCCGAGCCGACGATCACGCCATCGACGTGACCCCGCAGCCGTTCGACCTGCTCGCGGCTGCGAATGCCGAAACCCGCGCACACCGGAAGCGCTGAGACCGAGCGCACGCCGTCCAGATAGCGAATGACTTCGTCTGGTACGGCCACGGTCCGTCCGGTGGTGCCGGTCATGGTTACGGCATAGACAAAGCCCTGGCTCGCCGCGCACAAGGTGCGCTGCCGCTCGGCAGGCGTCACGGGCGTGACCATCTGCACCAGCGCCAGCCCGCGCGCGTTCAGGGCCGCACCGAGCTCGGCGCTTTCTTCATACGGCAGGTCGGGAACGATGAATCCCGCCACGCCCGCGCGTACCGCCTCGTCGGGCAGTTCGCTCAACCCGAACGCGAGCAGCGGATTGAGGTAGCTCATGAGCAGGCGCGGCGCGGCGCTCGCGCGCGTTTCCGCAAGCTCCCTCAGGATCCAGCGCAGGCTCACGCCCGCGCTGAGCGCGACGTGACTGGCGCGCTGGATCGTCACGCCATCGGCCATTGGGTCGGTGAAGGACACGCCGATCTCGACCACATCGGCCGCGGACGCAATGACTTCCAGATGTGTGCGAAACAGCTCGCGCGAGGGAAATCCCGCTGTCAGGAAGGCGACCAGCGCCGGTCGGCCGCGCTGTGCCGCTCCGCGAATCGCGGTCGTGATGGCTGCGCTGCCCGCGGACACTAGCTGCTTTCCTTCAACAGCGTCCGTTGCAGCGTCGGCATGTCCTTGTCACCGCGCCCGGAGAGACAGATCAGGATGCGCTTGCCGGGATGACCCGCGGCCCAGCGTCGCGCCCCGAACAACGCATGCGCGCTTTCGAGCGCGGCGAGGATGCCCTCCGCCGCGCAGCACTCGGCGAGCGCGCCGAGCGCTTCGTCGTCGGAGGCATGCTCATAGCGCACCCGACCCACGCTCTTGAACAGGCTGTGCTCGGGACCGACGCCCGGGTAGTCGAGACCGGCGGAGACCGAATGCGTCTCCTGGATCTGGCCATCCGGGTCCTGAAGCAGCAGCGAGAAACTGCCATGCAATACCCCGGGCCGCCCGAACGACAGCGTCGCCGAATTCTCGCCAAGTCCCGCGCCGCGCCCACCGGCCTCGATGCCCAGCAACTCGACGTCTGCATCGCCAAGGAACGGATGAAACATGCCGATTGAATTCGATCCACCGCCGACGCAAGCGACCACGACGTCCGGCAGTGCGCCCGCGAGATCGAGCATTTGCGCACGCGCTTCGCGCCCGATCACGGATTGGAGCTTGCGCACCAGGAGCGGATAAGGATGCGGGCCTACCGCGGAGCCGAGCAGGTAGTACGTGCCGTTGGGATCCGACACCCAGTCGCGCAACGCTTCGTCGATCGCGGCACGCAGCGTACGGTCGCCGCTGGTCACTGGAACCACTGTCGCGCCGAGCAGCTTCATGCGTCCCACGTTGGGCGCCTGCCGCTCGATGTCGATTTCACCCATGTACACGGTGCACGGCAAGCCCAGGCGGGCACACGCGGCCGCGCTCGCGACACCGTGCTGGCCGGCGCCCGTCTCGGCAACGATGCGCCGCGCGCCCAGGCGGCGCGCCAGCAAAGCCTGGCCGATGGCGTTGTTGATCTTGTGCGCGCCGGTGTGAGCCAGGTCTTCGCGCTTGAGCCAGACCTCGGCTCCCCAACGACGGCTCAGGGTGGGCGCATGCGTGAGAGCGGTCGGACGCCCGGCCCAGCCGCGCAGCTCGCGCTCGAGCTCGGCGCGAAAATCCGGCGCGTCGAGATACCGATGAACACCCTCTTCGAGCCGTGCGAGCGCGGGCATGAGCGTTTCCGGCACATAGCGCCCGCCGAACGCGCCGAAGCGTCCGCTGCGATCGGGAAAATCGCCACGCAGGGCGGCTTCGAGCGTCGCCTCGCTGCGATTCGACTGTTCGCTGATCTTCACGCCGGCATCCCCGCTGACACCGCGGTTCGCACCGCGGTCACGAACTCCGCCATGCGCCGCGCGTCTTTCACGCCCGGCGCGCTTTCCACACCGCTGCTCACATCCACGCCGAATGGCTGCACCTGGGCGATCGCCTGTGCCACGTTGCCCGAGTGCAGACCGCCAGCCAGGATTACCTGCGTGCGACGTGCGAGCGCCGCTGCGCCCGCCCAGTCGCTGACCGCGCCGCGCCCGCTGTGCGGTCCTTCGAACAACAGACGCGATGGCAGCGGCGCCTGCACCGCCCGGCCTGCACGCAGCACCGGAACGAGGCGTACCGTCGCAGGAACGTCGAGCGTCGCAAGATCCTCGACATCCGTCTGCAACCAATCCGGCGCGAGCCAGCGGCAGATCTCATCCACCATCCGCTGCTCCGGATGCTGGGTCACGGCAACGCGCAACAGGTCGCGCGGCGCCTGGCTGCTCAACGCGGCCGCCCGCTGCGGCGTGAGCTGGCGCGGGCTCGGCGCGAACACGAAGCCGATCGCATCGACACCGCACTCGACGGCCGCCACGATCGCCGATTCGCTCGTCATGCCGCAGATCTTGATGAAGATGGATTCGCCCATCGCGGTGCACAAGTGACAACAGGTTCACGCGGCTGGGGCGCGCGCTGCGCGCCCGGCACTCAGCATGCGACTGACGAGCGTTTCCGGATGATCGTCGGTCATCAACGCTGCGCCGACCAGCACCACCTGGTACCCCACGCGCGCAAGCCGTGCGGCATCCTCCGGCGTCGCGACCCCGCTCTCGGCCACTCGCGGCGCTTCGTTCGGCAACTTTGGCGCCAGGGCCTCGAGCGTTTCGGGCACGACCTGCAGCGTGTCGAGATCGCGGCTGTTGACGCCCACGAGCACCGTCTCGACCCGGCCGGCGCGCTCACTGACGAGCTGTCGCGCGCAGACGAGATCCCCTTCGTCGAATCCCTCTAGCAGAACGAACATCTTGAGCATTGCCGCGCAATCGAGCAGTTCCGTAATGCGCCCGTGATCGAGCATGCGCAGGATCACTAGCACGCCGCCCGCGCCCAGCGCGCGTGCCTCCATGACCTGATACGGCTCGATGATGAAGTCCTTGCGCATCGTCGGGACGCCGAGCGGCGCCAGCGTTTCGGAAGCGCGCGCGAGATGCGCCATCGAGCCATCGAAGTGATAGGGCTCCGTCAACACCGAGACGGCGGCCGCGCCACCCTGCGCGTAGGAGGTCACACGCGCCGCGATGTCCTCGGTTGCCGCGCGCAGCACGCCCTTGGCGGGCGAACGCAGCTTCAGCTCGGCGATGACGTCGAAACCCGCCGGGTTCAACTTGAGCGGCGGCGCGTGCGCGGCATCCGATGCCCGGTGCCAGAGCGACTTCTCGGGTTCCACCGCTCGCGCTTGCGAGAGCCGCTCCAGGCTCGAGCGCGCCAACTCCTTCAGGAATCCGCTCATGATGCCGGTGCTCCGAATCGCGACAGTTTGTCGAGCAGCTCGCGCGCCCGCCCCGAATCGATGGCGACAGCCGCCTTGGCTGCGGCGGCGCGTGGATCGGGCTCCCGCCCGACGAGCTCGAGTGCGAGCGCGGCCCCGATCAGCAAGGCATCGCGGTGGGGACCCCGGTCGCGGCCCTCGAACACCGCGCGCAGCGCAGCGGCATTGTGCGCGATGTTGCCGCCGGCGAGATCGCTGGCGTGGCAGGTCTTGATACCGAAATGCGCGGGCTCGCGGACTTCGCGAGCCACGCTTCCCGGACGGACGTCGAATAGCGTGAAAGGCCCCACCTGGGTGGGCTCGTCCCAGCCGGGCTCGCCGTGCACCACGAAGGCACGCTCAATCGCCATGCCTGACAGGGTTTTCGCCATCAGCTCCGCCGCCTCCAGACTGAAAGCACCGATGATGTGAAAGGGCGGCTCGGCCGGATTGGCGAGCGGTCCCAGCATGTTGAACACGGTGCGGACGCCGAGCGCACCACGCACCGGCGCCAGCACCTTGAGTGCCGGATGGTAG
The DNA here is from genome assembly GCA_035455565.1 of Steroidobacteraceae bacterium. Classification (GTDB taxonomy): domain Bacteria; phylum Pseudomonadota; class Gammaproteobacteria; order Steroidobacterales; family Steroidobacteraceae; genus DATBVX01. The sequence goes on from DATIEU010000358.1 coordinate 8,903, forward strand.
TGAGGCGCGAAGAGAAAGGTGAAGCCCGTGGCATCGAGACAGCGCCCGGCCGCCTCCTCGTCGAGCGGCATGCTCATGCCGAGTGCCTCGAGGAGATCCGCGCTCCCGCAGCGGCTCGACACCGCGCGATTGCCGTGCTTCACGACACGCAGGCCGCAAGCGGCCGCGAGCAAGGCTGCGCCCGTGGACAAATTGAGACTGCCCGAGCCGTCGCCGCCAGTGCCGACGATGTCGATGACGGGCGTGCCTGCCGCGATCTGCGGGCGACGCGCCAAACGCCGCATCGCGCCCGCGAAACCGCGAACCTCATCTGCCGTGACGCCTTTCATGCGCAGCGCAGCGAGCAACGCCCCGGCCATGGCCGCGGGCAGTTCCGGGTCGGTGAGCGCAACGAGCAACTCGCCCGCCTCGGCTTCGCTCAGCGAGCAGTGATCCAGCACCTGCTCGAGCGTGTTGCGCAACGGCTGCGGCATGTCAGGCGTCCGTGGCCCGTGGTGACGTGAGATGCAGGAAGGTCTCCATGATTCTCGGGCCCTCAGGCGTAAGGATACTCTCGGGGTGAAACTGCACGCCTTCGACCGCGAGGACCCGATGTCGCACGCCCATGATCTCCCCTTCCGCAGTGCGTGCCGAGACTTCGAGCCCGGCCGGGAGCAGCGCCGGATCGGCGATGAGCGAATGGTACCGACCGGCTTCGAATGCCTGGCTCACACCCGCGTAGATGGTGCGCCCGTCGTGCAGGACCGGCGAGATCTTGCCGTGCATCAGGCGTGCGGCGCGGCCGACGCGGCCGCCGAATACGGTGACGATCGCCTGGTGGCCCAGGCAGACGCCGAATACCGGGATGTGGCCGGCGAAGGACTCGATCAGGTGCATCGATATGCCCGCTGCTTCGGGGGTTCCGGGGCCCGGCGAAATCACCAGGTGCGTCGGCTCGAGCGCGCGCGCCTCCGCGAGCGTGACCGCATCGTTGCGCCGCACGTCGACCTGTGCGCCCAGCACCAGAAAGGCCTGCACCAGGTTGTAAGTGAAGGAGTCGTAGTTATCGATCAGCAGGAGCCGCGGGGTCATACGCCCTCTCGCGCCATTTCCAGCGCGCGCCGCAAGGCGGCACTCTTCGCCAGCACCTCGGCGTACTCGGCCGGCGGCGAGCTGTCGGCGACGATGCCGGCGCCTGCCTGGTAGCTATAGCGATCGCCGTCGAACACCAGTGTGCGGATGGTAATCGCCTGGTCCATGTCGCCGCGCGCGCCGAAGTAGCCCACCGTTCCCCCATAAAGACCGCGACGCACCGGCTCGAGCTCATCGATGATCTCCATGGCGCGCACCTTGGGCGCACCCACCAGCGTCCCGGCCGGAAATGCTGCGGCAAAGAGGTCGAAGGCATCGTGGCCGGTTTCGAGCGTGCCGTTGACGCCGCTCACGAGGTGCATCACATGACTGTAGCGCTCGATCGCGCGGTAAGGTTCGACGCGCACGGAACCCGCGCGTGCCACGCGACCGAGATCGTTGCGCGCGAGATCCACGAGCATGACGTGCTCGGCATTCTCCTTGGCGTCGCCGCGCAGCTCCTGCTCGTGACGCGCATCCTGTTCCAGGCTGGCACCGCGCGGCCGGGTTCCGGCGATTGGCCTGAGCGACGCTTGCCGTCCGTTCAGGCGCACCAGTGCCTCGGGCGAGGAACCCACTACGGTGAGTCCACCGAGCTCGCAGAAATACATGTAGGGCGAGGGGTTGATGAGGCGCAATGCCCGGTACACCTCGAACGGCGCGAGTGAATGCGTGCCCGCGAAGCGGATCGACAACACCAGCTGATAGACGTCGCCCGCGGCGATGTATTCCTGCGCGGCGCGGACCCGCTCGACGAATTGCGCTTCGCTCAGGCTGGGCGTCGGCGCCGCGAACGCCGCGCCGTTGCGGGGTTCCGGGACCGCGCCCCGCAAGGCACGGATCACTTCGCGCCGCAGGCTCTGGCGCTCACTCTCCGGTCCGTCATGCAGCAGCGCGACACCGCGCGTCAGGTGATCGAAAACGAGCATCGACCGCGGCGCGACGAAGTGCGCTTCGGGCGTTTCTTCGACAGGCATGGCTTGCGCGTCACCGCCGGACCCACGCAGGCGCTCGAAGTAACGCACGATGTCGTAGCTCGCGGCGCCGACGAGTCCGCCCGCGAGCGGAACGCTCGGCATGTCGGGTTTCGGCACGGGCGCCTGCGCCAGTGCACTTCTCAGCCCAGCGAGAAGCTCACCCCGATCGGCGGGGCGAGCGGCGCGCCGCCCGCCAATGGCGAGACCCTCGCGGTCGAGGCGCACTTCGAGCGCATCGCCGAAACCGATGAAGGAATAGCGCGCCAGGCGCTCGCCGCCTTCGACGCTCTCCAGCAGGAAGCGGGGCTTGAACGGGCGCAGCTTCAGATACGCCGAGACGGGCGTATCGAGGTCGGCTGCGATGTCGAATGGCGGTTGCATGTGCTCCTCAGTTTTCCGGCCATCCCGGGGAGCGGGCAACAAAAAACCCATCCCCGGAGTTCACGGAGATGGGTCCTAGGTGTTCTATGCGTTACGCGTGCGTGCGGCCCCACTCCGTCAAGAGTGACGCCACCACCAGCCGGCCTGTGAAGTCCCTAACGCAACGCGTGTGCTCATGGCGGTTCCAGTATCGCCGTCGTCCCGGAAAGCGTCAAGAAAGCCCCCCGACCGCAGGGTTGCCGCCCACGGGCTGCTTCGTTATAAGCCGCAGCGGGCTACCAGAAACGAGAACGTCCGTGAAAACCGTGCTCTTCGAGTTCTTCGGCGTGGTGATCACTCCCTGGAAGCTGGTCGGCTACCTGGGGGTGGCGCTGTTTGCGGGCCGCTGGTTCATCCAGCTCTTCGCTTCGCGGCGGCATGGCAAGCCTATGTTGCCGCGTACCTTCTGGTACATGAGCGCGGCGGGCAGCGTGCTGCTGCTCGCTTACTTCATTTTCGGCAAAAACGATTCGGTGGGGATTCTTTCCAATCTCTTTCCGCTTTTCATCGCGCTCTACAACCTGCGCCTCGACATTGTTTCGAGCCGCGACTCGCCCGCCTAGGTGTCGCGCCCGGGCTCTTTCTTCCCGGCGTTACCCGCCGCCAGGGCGCTCGCCATCAGCGCGGCTGTTGCCTGTGCATCGGGCGAGCCCTGCGCGCGCAGCCCCCGGATTGCGCCTTCGACGTTGCCGCGCGGATGATTCTGGTTGAGCTTGAACTTGACCTGCACTTCAGCGGCGCAGAGCTCGAAGCCGACGATACCGCGCAGCGACGCGAGATTCGCCGGTTCGGACTCCGCGAGTCGCCACGCCCCGGGCGAGCCTCCCTCATAGATGCCGGCCAGAGCCGTGACGATACGTTCGAGCGCCTCGCGCTCGTGTATGAGCCGCACACTGCCGTAGACATGCGCCACCGCGTAGTTCCACGTCGGCACGTGACGCCTGGGTTCCACGTACCAGCGCGGCGAGACATAGGCGTGCGGGCCGTGAAACACGAACAGCGCTCTTTGCCCTTCGATCGTCCGCCACTGCGGATTGGCGCGTGCCCAGTGGCCGGTAAGCGTGACGCACTCACCGCTGCGTGCGTACAGCACCGGCAAATGAGTGGCGAAGGGCGCGCCCTCGATGCTCGAGATCAAGGTACCGAAGGCATCGTGCGCGGCCAGCCAGTCGAGGCGCGCGAGATCGCCCTCCCTGAAATGCTCCGGAACGTACATCGAATGGCGATGGTGCGCCTCAACTGATCAGTCGCAGGTTGAAGGGATAACGATACGCCACGCCCTCGCTCGCCTTGATCGCGCCGACGATGGTGAGCACCAGGTGGGCGATGACCAGGATCGCGCCGAGGAAGATGCCGATGACCAGGAGCGTCAGGATGAGGCACACGATCCCGGCGAGGTATACGGTGATCTGGAAATTGAGCGTCTCCTTCGCCTGGTCCGCGGCAAAGGGCATGTCATCTTTGCGGATGAGCCAGATGACGAGCGGTCCGACGATGCCGCCAATCAACGTCGGGTATACGAGCAATGCGCTCAGGTGAGCGAGCATCGCCCAGTTGCGTTGTTCTTTGCTGGGCGTGCCGGCGGCGGAACTGACAGGCTGTTCCATGTTGGTGTCCCCCCAAGGATGGCGCGGGTTGTTGTGGTCGCCGGCTTTAAGGTAGCACGGGAACCGCGACCCGGGCTGGGGAGGCTCAGGCGGTGCCGGAGCGGCGCAGCGGCGCGTCGGATTCCGCGGTCGGCGGCGCAACCCCCAGGCGCCGGTGCATGATCGGGCTCGTGGTCGTGTACTGCAGGTGGACCTTCTTGCCAGGCTGCAGGTGTGCCTGGATCGCGAAAGCCGCAAGGGCCGTCTCGTGAAACCCGCTCAGGATGAGCTTCTTCTTGCCCGGATAGTCGTTGATATCGCCCACGGCAAAAATGCCCGGGATGTTGGTCGCGAACTTCTCGGGGTCGACCCGCACAGTGCGGCGATTCAGCTCGAGGCCCCAGTCGGCAATCGGTCCGAGCTTCGGCTGCAGGCCGAAGAACACCAGGAGCTGATTCGCGCTCACGCGGCGCGTGACGCCATCGCTGCAACGGA
>DATIEU010000359.1:0-2542 GCA_035455565.1 Steroidobacteraceae bacterium
AGCGAGACGAGCTTCAGGCCGTTGACCTGCGCTACCTGGTCGAGAATGCGCGCTTCCATTCCGCGCGACCACGTAGGGTCGGCAGTTTCCGTGCCGAAGCGCGACTCGAGCTCCACGAATCCCGGGCCCGCCTGCTTCGAATCCGGCGCGCGCATGATGACGTTTCGCTCGCGCAGCAGCGGATCGATGCGTTCAACGACAGCCCCCAGATCCGTCGAGTCGTGCGGGACCTCACTGGCCAGCGTCGTCGCCGGCTGTGGCGTCGCCGGCAGAGACTCTTGTGGACTAGAGGGAGTAATGGGAGCAACGGGAACTGCAACTTTGAGAGCGACCGTCGCAGCGTCGAGCTCGATACCAGAGCGCTTTGGCTGTTCGCGCCACCGGCTTCCGATCACGAGCACGAGGGCCAGCAACACGGCGACCGATGCGATGAGAATCGACCTAGTCACGATGGCTTCTCATTCCGTTCGCGTGACGCTCGCGAAGAATCGAGAGTCACTATACTTCGCCGGTGGCAGCGAGGGTTAGCGGCGGGCATCCGGCGGGCGACGTCGTCGTGTTGCGTTACGTCACGAGCGGCGGGCGCATCGAGATCTGCTGGCCTTGTCGAGTCGTCGTGGACCGCGACGACCTCGTCGCGCTATTCATCGCCGCAGGGACGCGGTACAAAGCTGGTCCCAAGAAATCGGCGGCCGAGAAGCGCCTGCAGCCACGCGGCGCGCTGCCACCCGAAGAGTACGTCTGGCGCACCGACACGCTGCGTCTAATGCTGCCTGCGAGATCGCACTCCGTCTCGCTGTCCTGGGGAGTCGAGCACGGCACGCGGCGCTTGCTGAAGTACTTCGTCAACATGGAAGAGCCCTTTCGTCGAACGGCGATCGGCTTCGATACGCAGGATCACACGCTCGACATCGAGGTCAGTCCGGCCCTCGTCTGGCGCTGGCGGGACGAGGAGGAGCTGGTGAATCACGTCGCTGCAGGCTTTTACACGCCTGAGTTGGCGGCGGCCGCGCGAGCGGAAGGCAAGCGAGTCATCGAGGCCGTGCTAAACCGCGAGCACGAGTGCATGCGAGGCTGGCCGCTATGGGCTCCACCCGAAGAATGGCAGGTGCCGGTATTCGTCGACGGCTGGGATACGATCGCACCGACGTTCTGGGATAAGCGTGATTGGGCCTACGGCAACGATCGCTCGTGAGTGCGCGCAGGAGCGCAGCGCCAGGAATGCTTCGGGCTCAAACGATCGCCCCCATCGAGTAGGCCGCTGCGCGGACAGGACACCAAGGGTAATGGAGGCCCCGCAGTTCGCGCATGACGCAACGGTGATCGTCGCGAGGCCCTTCTGTGTCGCCGAGCGCCGCAGTTGAGCGGTCGCGTGATGGCTGTCCAGCGCGCCTCATGTGCACGCCCTTTCGGGCCAGCCCGCGACCACCTTCGTCTCACGGTCCGCTCCAACGCGTTGTTAGAACGGGTGGATTCATAAACTAAGTGCAACACGGCTCCCCCAAGAAGAGGCGATCTGGAATAGTCCGACAGCTTCTCATCCACCAAGACAAGGGAGCCGTCGATGACGTATCACCAGATCACCTCCGAGGAGAGGTATATTCTCGCCACCCTGCGAAGGCAAGGGCTCAACCAGTCTGAGATCGCGCGCGAGCTCGGTCGCCATCGCAGCACCATCTGCCGAGAGCTCAAGCGCAACTGCGCCCGCTGGGACGGACACTACCGGCCGAGCAAAGCCATCGAGCGCACGGCCGGCCGACGTGCTCGTTCACGACGTAATCAGCGCTTCACGCGCGCCGATCTACGGCCCGTCGAAACTCTGCTTCGTGAACGATGGAGTCCCGAACAAATCTGCGGCCGGCTGCGCAACTCCCTGCGCATCAGCCACGAGACGATCTATCGCCACATCTGGCGCGATCGCATGCTCGGCGGATCGCTCTACACGTACCTGCGCGGCGCTCGCAAGCGGCGCCGCAAACGCTACGGCGCCTACGACAGCCGCGGCCGCCTCGCCGGCAAACGCCACATCAGCCAGCGCCCGCTCGCCGCCGAGCTGCGCTCCGAGGTCGGTCACTGGGAGATCGACACCGTCATCGGCAACGCCGATCAGCACTGCCTCGTGACCGTCGTCGAACGCAAAACCGGCTATGTCTTCATCGGCAAGCTCAGAGCCAGAACCACCGAGCACACGAATCGACGCACGCTCCGACTGCTGCGCCGACATCCGCGGCTCTTTAAAACCATCACCGCCGACAACGGCACTGAGTTCCACAACTACGTCCAGCTCGAACAAGCCACCGGCGTCACCTTCTACTTCGCAACGCCCCATCACTCGTGGGAGCGCGGTACCTGCGAAAACACCAACGGCTTGATCCGTCAGTACGTACCTAAGCGCACCAGTATGGCCAAACTCTCTCAGCACGATTGCAATGCCATCGCTCGAGCGCTCAACAATCGACCGCGCAAGCGGCTCGGTTTCAAAACCCCTCAGGAGTGCTTCAATGAAATCTAGTCAGTGTTGCAGTTCAAAGTTGATGTCAAG
>DATIEU010000360.1:0-2461 GCA_035455565.1 Steroidobacteraceae bacterium
CGGAACAGCTCCTTGGTCACCTTGCGCCCGTCCTCGAGGACGCCCTTCGGGCTGCGGATCCATTGCCAGATCTGCGACCGCGAAATCTCGGCGGTCGCGGCGTCCTCCATCAGGTTGAAAACGGGCACGCAGCCATTGCCGGCCAGCCAGGCGCCGATGTACTGGATGCCGACGCTGATGTTGTTGCGCAGCCCGGTCTCGGTGATCGGCTTTTCGGGCTGGAAATCGAGCAGGGCCTGCGCGGTAATCGTGACGTCGTTGCGCTTCCTGTGCACCTGGTTCGGTGTCGGCATGTGCTGGTCGAACACCGCCTTCGCCACCGCCACCAGGCCCGGATGCGCCACCCAGGTGCCATCGCAGCCGTCGGTTGCCTCGCGGATCTTGTCGGCGCGCACCTTCTCGAGCGCGGCCTTGTTCGCCGCCGGATCATTCTTGATCGGGATCTGGGCTGCCATGCCGCCCATGGCGTGCGTATTGCGGCGGTGGCAGGTCTTGACGAGGAGGAGGGCGTAGGCGCGCATGAAAGGCGCCGTCATCGTCACCTGCGCGCGGTCAGCCAGGCAGAATTCCCGGTGGGAGCGGAATTTCTTGATGCAGCTGAAGATGTAGTCCCAGCGCCCGATGTTGAGCCCCGCGCAATGCTCACGCAGCTCGTACAGGATTTCGTCCATCTCGAATGCGGCGAGCACGGTCTCGATCAGCACGGTCGCCTTGATCGTGCCCCGCGGCACGCCCAGCTCGCGCTGCGCGGCAACGAAAATATCGTTCCACAGCCGTGCCTCGAGATGGCTCTCGAGCTTCGGCAGGTAGAAATAGGGGCCGGTATTGCGCGCGAGCAGCGCCTTCGCGTTGTGCTGGACGTAGAGCGCGAAATCGAAAATCGCCGCGGAGACCGGCTCACCGTCGACGAGCACGTGACCCTCCATGAGATGCCAGCCGCGCGGTCGGACCATGAGGGTGGCCGTGTGCTCGTTCAGGGTGTAACGCTTGCCCTCGGGACTCCTGTAATCGATGGTGCGGCGGATCGCGTCGCGCAGGTTGATCTGGCCTTCGATCATGTTCTCCCACGAGGGCGCGTTCGAGTCCTCGAAGTCGGCCATGAACACGTTCGCGCCGCAGTTGAGCGCGTTGATCACCATCTTGCGCTCGCTGGGTCCCGTGATCTCGACGCGCCGGTCCTGCAGGTCGCGCGGCACCGGCGCCACCGTCCATTCGCTCTCGCGGATGTGCTTCGTCCGCGGCAGGAAATCCGGCAGCTTGCCGGCGTCGAACTCGGCCTGGCGCCGCGCGCGGGCCGCCAGCAGCTCGCGGCGGCGCGGTTCGAACTTGCGCGCGAGCTTGGCGACGAAAGCGAGCGCCTGCACGTCGAGTATTTCCGCGAAAGCGGGCGTCAAGCGGCCGCGGATTTCGATGCCTACGGGGACCCGCATGGATCGGCTCATGATGGCTCTTCCTCGTGGTCGTTTTGATTATGCTGAGCGCGCGCGAGAAGCATTTGCCATAATGCAAAATGGCGATCCGAACGCGTTGCTGCAATGCATTATACTCATTGGGCGCTTGATGCCAACCCAGCGTTCCTAATGAACTATCTGATAGTTGCATAAGCACAACTTCGGGTACTGTCGGAAATGAGATTCACCTTGGTAAGCGGTGACTTACGGGCGGTCTGGGGCTCGCGAGCGCGACCTCCGCGCTGAGGCCTTCGGCCGGCGAGGCATCCGCCTTACCGGGGCGGTGGGGGAGGCTCGTGGGGCGACTGCTGGATGCGGTAATGCCTTACGGTCGAGACGTGCGCCTGCTGCCGATCCGGCGCGACGGAGACCCTGGGGCGTTTGTTATAATCCGCCCTTTTCTCAACGAAGAAGCGCCATGAATGAACGACTCGACCTGCTGAAGATCGCCCGGGAAGAGCAGAGCGGCGATCTGTTCAAGCACCTCGACAGCATCTACAAACGATCCAGGATCCGGCCCCGGGGCATTTCCGATGCGGTCATCTGGGAAGGCGGGAACCCCCACGGCAACGTGAAGCCGGTCGCGCACGCGTTGACCGACATGTTCGCGCTCAACGGGACGCTGATGGCGCTCGACGTGCTGGGGCTGCCGTTCCTGGGCGTGCCCATGATGGCGCAGTACCGGCACGACACCAAGCTCGCGCCGCTCGAATGGTTCGGCAAGCTCGATTACACGTCGATCAAGTGGTCCACCGCCGGCGACTTCCTGGTGAACGAGAACGGCAGGAAAGTGGTCGTGATGGGGAAGTCCGCCAATGCGCCGCTGCGCACCGCGGCCGGGGTCTATTGCAACGTCCGCCCCTACGGCACGATCACCAACGTGCGCTTCATGCCCGGGCTGCCGTACTCGCAGGACGGCAAGAAGTTCCGGGTGGATCGCGATACCGGCAACATCCACTCCGAGATGAACACCCCGGGGGTCCGGATGGCCTACGCCGTGCGCCTGTTCC
>DATIEU010000361.1:0-2441 GCA_035455565.1 Steroidobacteraceae bacterium
TGATGAGGCCAACCGTCCGCGTCACCTCCGGTTCGACGATTGGAATGCTGACAAGCGTGGGGTGTCGTTTGCGCGGCATCGACAGGCGCGGAACCGCTGCTACCCCTAGCCCCGCCTCGACGAAAGCGACCAGGGTCGATACGTGGCGTGTCTCGAAGCACGGGCGGGGGCGGTCGCGCTTCGATGCGAGCGCAAGGTCCATCACCAGGCGATTGCCGCTCTCCTTGTCGACCGTCATGAAATCGTAGCGCGCTAGCTCCGCCCAGGTGACGCTGCGTTGGCGCGCGAGCGCGTGATCGCGACGGCACGCGGCGACGAAAGGCTCCGTAAGCAGCGGCTCGAACTCGAGCGTCGGCTCGTCGCTACCCGTCATGTCTAGGCCGAGCTCCGCCTCGCCGCGGTCTATCGCGGAAAGGACCGCGTTGGCGCCCTCGTCGATGATGCGCACGCGAATGCGCGGAAAACGCTCGTGATACGCGCGCAGCACCGCCGGCAGAAAGTAATGGACGGTGGACGGGATGCAGGCGAGCGTCACCTGGCCCCAGCGGTTTGCGGCAACGTCTCGCACGCCGAGCAGCATTTCGTCGAGCTGGTCGAGCAGCGTGCGTGCCTTGCGCGCGAAATCGCGGCCGACCGCAGTGAGCTCCACATTGCGGGTGTCGCGGTCGAAGAGCCGAACGGCGAGCGCGTCCTCCAGCTTGTCGATGCGCCGGCTGAGCGCCGGCTGCGACAGGTGAATCGCCTCCGCGGCGGCGCGAAAGCTTGCGAGCTCAGCCACGGCGATGAAGGCGCGAAGGTCCCCCAGGTCGAAATTGATGCTCATAGCGCATCAGTCCCTCGGATATTTGCAATTCACAGTGTACGCCGTTCCGCCGACGATGCCCTCGTGAGCAGAACCATTCCCTGCGTATTGATGCGCGCCGGCACCTCGCGCGGTCCGTTCTTTCTGCGCGAATGGCTGCCGCAGGACGATGCCGAGCGCGACGAGGTGCTGATCGGCGCGATCGGCGCCTCGGACCTGCTGCAGCTCGACGGCGTGGGCGGCGGCAGCACGCTGACGAGCAAGGTCGCGATCGTGTCGCGCTCCCGGGAACCGGGCTGCGACGTCGACTATCTGTTCGCGCAGGTCGGCGTGGGCCAGCGTTCGGTCGACACGCGGCCGAACTGCGGCAACATGCTGTCGGGCGTTGCGCCGTTCGCGATCGAGCAAGGCCTCGTCGGAGCGCGTGCCGGCATGACAAGCGTGCGCGTGTTCAACGTCAATACCCGCTCGCGCATCGACGTCACGGTGCAGACGCCCGGCGGCCGCGTAACCTACGCGGGCAGCACGCGCATCGACGGGGTCGCCGGCACGGCGGCGCCCATCCGTCTCGCCTTCCTCGACGCATGGGGTTCGGTGACCGGCCAGGTGTTTCCGACCGGCCAGCGCATCGACCTGGTCGAAGGCGTGGCCGCTACCTGCATCGACGCGGCGATGCCCCTCGTGATCATGCGCGCGCGCGATCTGGGCCTGACCGGCCGGGAATCCCCCGAGGAACTGGACAGCAACGCCGATGTGCTCGAGCGCATCGAGCGCGTGCGCCGCGCCGCCGGCCGGTTAATGGGCCTCGGCGATGTGGCCGCCAGCGTTGTCCCGAAGCCGGTGCTCGTCAGTGACGGCGATGACGCGGACAGCGTGACCTCGCGCTACTTCACGCCACGCCGCTGCCACGCCTCGCATGCAGTCACCGGTGCCATCGGCGTCGCCACCGCGTTCGCGCTGCCCCGGACGGTCGCGAGCGGCGCGGGCGCGGCGCCCGGAATCCGCACCATCGCCGTGCTGCATCCGGCCGGCCGCATCGAAGTCGAGATCGAAATCGAAGGCACCGGCGATGCCGCGCGCGTGCAGCGCGCGGCCCTGTTGCGCACCGCCCGCAAGATCATGCAGGGCGAGCTGCACCTTCCCGACTACGTCTTTCCCCGTTCTGACCAAGGAGACCCGATGAAATCCCTGATTGCTCCCGTGCTCGCCGCCGGGCTCGCCGTATCCGCCCCTCAAGCGCTCGCCTATCCCGACAAGCTGATCACGATCGTCGTACCGACGGCCGCCGGCGGCGGCAACGATGCGATGGCACGGGTCGTCGCGCAAAAGATGAACACGCTGCTCGGCCAGAGCATCATCGTCGACAACCGGCCGGGTGCCAACGGCTCGATCGCCAGCGAGTACGTGGCACGCGCCAGGCCCGACGGCTACACGCTGATGTTCGGCTACATCGCCACGCACGCCATGAACCCCGCGCTGCAGAAGCTGCGCTACGACCCGCTCAAGGACTTCGAGCCGATCGGCCTCGTGGGCTACTCGCCGACGCTGATGGTCGCCCATCCGAATACACCGGTGAAGGACGTCAAAGACCTCCTCGTTCAGTTGAAGGCCAAGCCGGACAAGTACAGCTACGCGTCGG
>DATIEU010000362.1:0-13492 GCA_035455565.1 Steroidobacteraceae bacterium
CTGATCCTCGGTTACGGCATGCTGCGCGACAGTGCGATCGCCGAGGGCGTCAAGCGCCTCGCCGCGGTGATCGAGCGCCGCTGAAGCGCTGCGGCTGAGCGCCTATTTTCCGCCGCGTGCGATCCAGCGATCGAGCTTCGCTTCGAGCGCTGCGAAAGGCAGCATGCCGTCCTCGAGCAGCACCTGGTGAAATGCGCGCACGTCGAAGTTGGGCCCGAGCTTCTGCTCGGCTCGCGCGCGCATCTTGGCCCATTGCATGCCGCCGAGCGGATACGCGAGCACGAACCCCGGCAACCCGCTGATGGTCGCGACCGACTGGACTGCGCGTTCCGGTGGGCGCATCGGCATCGCTTTTCTCATGTAGTCGATGGCCTGGTCCGTGGTCCAGCCCTTCAATTGCATCCCGAGGTCGACCACCATCATCGGCGTGATCGAGCCCATCAGCCCGCCGATGTATTCGTAATCCGAATCGTAGAGGCCAATCTCGCGCGCGAAATCTTCCGAATACGTCGCCCAGCCCTCGCCAGGGCCGCTGAAGAAGAGCAGGCGCGCGAGCGGATGCAGGTTCTTGCGGCCGCGTTCGGCGAGGAACGCGATCTGCAGGTGATGGCCAGGCAGAGTCTCGTGCAGGATCACGCCTTGGAGGGAAGCCTTGTAGAGATCCTTGGCGACGTTGCGGTAGTAGTAGGTGGCGACCCGGCTGCCGTCGTCTGCGGCGGGCAGATACTGGCCGCCCGGCGCGGACGTTTGCTGGTACTCAGGGAAGGGCTCGAGCTTGACCTGGCCCACCGGCGGGGTGAGCACCATCTTGTTCGCTGCCGCGTACGCGCGCTCATAAGTCGCCTGCGTGTAAGCGCGCACTTCCTCTGAGCTTGCGAACTTGTTGCGAGGATCAGCCTTCATCAGGTTGGCGAGCGTGTCCCAATTCTTCGCCTGGTCGCCGTAGAGCTTCTTGCCGAGGCGCACTGCAGTCGCCTGCTCTTCCGCCAGCTTCGCCACCGCCGTGTCGTAGAGGGCCACCGGGTCCGTGTCGATGGTGACGGTGGAAAAAATCAGCGCCCGATAGCACTCGCGGCCGTTGGGATGAGACGCGATGGAGACCGACGTGCGCGCGTGCGGCAGATATTGATCGCTCAGGTACGTGCGATAGCGGTCGTACGCGGGCCAGACCGTGTCGCGCACCACCTTGGTCCACTCGGCGACGAACGCCGCGTCCTTGTCGCGTTCGGTGGGTTCCATGAACGCGGACTTCTCCGGCGTGCCCGCGAGCAGCTCATCGAGCTGTCCGATGGTCGCCTTCACGGTCGCGTGCGTCGCCGAATACCCGAGGCGCTGGCCTTCCTTGAGGTTGGCGATTTCCTGGTCGACCCAGGACCCGAGCTTGCGCCAGCGGGTCAACGCCTGTGCGCGCGCCTCGTCGGAGCCGACGGGCTGAATGCTCGCGAGCTGCGACAGCCCCGCCTGCCAGCCGAAGGCCGACACGCTCCACAACTCGCGACGGCAGATCGTTGTGTCGGCATCCTCCTTGATGGCCTGCTTGAGGAATTGCCACGTCACCCACTCGGGCTGTTCGGGGAAGTTGTCCGGGCCGATGCGCGCGAGCTCCGTTCCCATCCCCTTCATCATCGTGCGCCATTGGGCGATGTCGGCCGGAGAGTTGATGTCGACGCCGTCGTGCCGGTCGATCGGCAGGCCGCTGAAGGCAAACCCGATCGGGTACTTCTCGCGGTACGCGTCGACCAGGCGGTCGGCGAGCGCACTGACACGTGCGCGATCGTCGGTTGCCGCGCTTGCGAGCGCTGACGCGACGATCGCGAAGCAGGCGAGCGCAAGCCGAGCGAACAGGCGGAATGACATGAAGGGCCTCCTATGATGAGTGGGCCAGCATCCACTCGGCGGATGCCTGCACCAGGTCGTGCATCACTTCGGTGTTTTTCTTGCCGGAACGCGCCGGCACCTGGAAAGAGTGATTCGCGTCCTCGAAAACTTTCAACGTCGTGCGCTTGCCGAGCTTCTGCGCAATGGGCTCGAGGAGGTCGAGCGCCGCCAGTTCGTCGCGGCTCCCCTGGAGAAAGAGCATCGGCACTTTCACGTCGAAGAGGTGCGCGCCCCGCTCATCGGAGCGGCGCCCCGGCGCGTGCAGCGGAAAGCCGAGGAACACCAGGCCGCGCACGTCGGCCAGTGGCTCTTCGGCCTGCGCCTGCGAGGTCATCCGGCCGCCAAACGACTTGCCGCCGGCAAAGAGCGGCACGTTCGGCGCCAGGCGACGCGCCTCGGCGACCGCTGCGCGCACGGTCTCCTGGCAGATCCTGGGTGGATCCGGACGCCGTGCGCGTCGCTCCATGTACGGAAATTGAAAGCGCAGCGTCGCGATGCCTTGCGACTGCAGCTCGGTCGCGACCGCCACCATGAAGACATGGTCCATGCCGGCGCCGGCGCCGTGAGCGAGCACATACGCCGCTCGCGCCGGCGTGGGCGATTGCCAGAGCGCGGACACGCGTGTCGCGTCGTTCACGTTGAGGTTGAGACGCTTGATCATGTTGGAACCCCGGCTCGAGTCAACACCCGCGCATCCTAGACGATCTGTCCCGAATTCCCCTAAGTATCGCCACGGCCGGAGTATGATGCCCGCCCCGCGCTCGACTGCGAGGAGGCTGAGATGAGTACCTACACCGCGACGGTGACCTGGGCACGCCCGGCGGGCGCGGTTTTCAAGGACAACAAGTATTCGCGCGCGCACGAGTGGCGTTTCGACGGTGGCGTAACCGTCCCGGCATCGAGCTCGCCCAAGGTCGTGCCACCGCCGTTATCGAAACAGGACGCGGTCGATCCCGAAGAAGCGTTCGTCGCCGCACTCGCGTCGTGTCACATGCTCTTCTTTCTCTTCTACGCCGCGAAGGCGGGTCTCGTCATCGAGCGTTACGAGGACCAGGCGGTCGGTGAGATCGGCAAGAACGCGCAGGGTGCCATGGCCATGCTCAAGGTGACGTTGCGACCGCAGGTCGAGTGGGGCGAGCGCACGCCAACCGCCGCGGAGCTCGACGATCTTCATCATCGCTCGCACGAGTCCTGTTACATCGCCAATTCCGTCCGGAGCGAAGTCGTGGTCGAGCCGCGCTGATCGCTCTGCGCCCAGTACGCGTATGATGGCCGTCCCCGCAGGGAGACGCGCAGGATGAAACTCATCGGAATGTTCGACTCGCCGTTCGTGCGGCCGGTGGCTATCAGCGCCCGGTTGCTCGGCATCCCGTTCGAGCACCTGAACTGGTCGGTCGGCAAGGATTTCGACCGCATCCGGCAATACAGTCCGCTCGGGCGCGCGCCGACGCTGGTGCTCGACGACGGCGAAGTGCTGGTCGAATGTTTCGCGATGCTCGACTATCTCAACGACCGGGTGGGGCCGGAGCGCGCCTTGCTGCCGCCGACCGGCGCCGACCGGCGTACCGCTCTGCGCCTCATGGCGTTCGCGTACGGTGCGGCCGAGAAAGCGCGCGAAGAAATCGTCGATCGCGTGTTCCGCCCGGCGGAAAAGCGCCACGCGCCCTGGATCGAGCGCTGCCGCGCGCAGCTGCGCGGTGCGCTCGCTGAACTGGAGCGGCACGCCGCGCAGAAGCGCGACTCGCAATGGCTCGTGGGCGGGCGCATGACGCAGGCGGATGTGTACGTGAGCTGCATCTTCACGTTTCTGACCCAGGCCGTGCCTCAGGCATTCAACCCCGGGGATTACCCGATGCTGCGGGCTCACGTGGCGCGGGTGGAAGCGATGCCCGAGTTTCGCGAGACGCAGGCGCCCTGGTCCGCGCCCAGCACGCAGATTGCGGCGACCGGCAAGCGTGGCCCTCCGGCGCGGACGCGCAAGAAGGCGGCCCGCAAGGCTGTCGGCAGGAAATCGAGAAGTGCGGCGCGGCGCAGGTCGCGGCCGAATCGCAAGCAAAGACGACGATAGGGAAGAGGTGTCCGATGAAGTTCCTGCTGTGGCTGATTTTGCTGGTGCTGTGTTGGCCGCTGGCGCTGCTCGCGCTCGTCCTGTGGCCCCTCGTATGGCTGATCTGCCTGCCCTTCCGCCTGATCGGCATCGCGGTCGAAGGCGTGTTTGCGTTCTTGCGCGCAGTGGTACTCCTGCCGGCCCGGCTGCTGGGCGCGAGGCCCTGAATACACGCAGCAATCTGTCCCTGCGAAGACGACGGAGTTGACGACATGCCGAGCCGAGTGACGGAGATCGCGGCCGATCTTTACCGCATCTCGACCTTTCATCCCGAGTACGGAATCCAGTTCAACCAGTTCCTCGTGAAGGACGAGCAACCGTTCCTGATGCACACGGGCTTCAGGCGCATGTTCGATATCACGCTCGAAGCCGTGCGCTCGGTCATCGACCCGGCGACGCTACGCTGGATCGGCTTCAGCCACTTCGAAGCCGATGAGTGCGGTGCGCTGAACGCGTGGCTCAAGGCGGCGCCGCGCGCCCAGGCCGTGTGCAGCATGGTGGGCGCGATGGTGTCACTCAACGACTTTGCGGATCGGCCACCGCGCGGGCTCGAGGACGAGGAAGTGCTCGAGATCGGGCGCCGCCGCTTGCGCTTCCTGGCGACGCCACACGTGCCCCACGGGTGGGATGCCGGACTGTTCTTCGAGGAAACGGAGCAGGCGTTGTTGTGCTCGGACCTCTTCTTCCAACCCGGCGACCCGAACGCAATGACCGTTGACGTGGTGACGCCGGCGCGCGAGTCGATCCGCGCGAGCCTCGAGGGTCCGCTCGCCAAGGACATGCCGTACACGCCTTACACCGACAGCACCTTCCAGCGGCTCGCCGCGCTCCACCCGAAACTACTGGCGACCATGCACGGTTCATCGTTCCGCGGCGATGGCGCCCGCGCGCTACGCGATCTGGCGGGGGTCGTGAGGGAATTCCTGGGCTAGACCGGGCGGCTACTCGGATTTCGATGCGTCTTTTCGGTCGTCGGCGGAGTCCGGCGAGCACTCCGGCACGTTCGCGACGTGTTGCAGGTTGCCAGCGATTTCCTCGAGGTCGCGGTCGATGTCGTCGATTGCGATGCGCGCGGTGGTCGGCGTGCTCGAGGACGCAATGCGATTCACGTGCGTGTTCAGGTGGCGCACGCCGGTCTTGAAATTGTCCGCGACGGTCTTGCCGTCCGCCCCGCAGCGCGAGGCCAGCGTGTAGATGCTGTTGCCGATTTCCGTCATGCGGCTGGCGCTGCGCTTGAGCTCGCGGTATTCGAAACTGTTGGAGAACATGCGCGTCGGGTCACCGGGCGGCGGCTGCTCCGGGCGTCCCATCAGGTTGCGCACGTCTTCCTTCTGAGTGCGAATGACAGTGACGAGCTGGCGGGCCTCCGCGACCAGCCGTTGCAGTTGCGGTGCGGATTGCTGGGCTTCGATGGCGCGGAGCGGCGCCGGCACGATTGCGGCAGCGAGGCAAAAGACGAGCAGCAGCGAACGGCGCGTCACGCGCATCCAGGTCATCCCCCGGCTGGCGGCAGATCAGTAACCGCGCGCGGCGCGCTTGGCTTTCTTCTCGGCGCGCTTTTCCTCGAGCGTCTTGGCGGGCTTTTTCTTGGTCTCTTTGCGCTTGTCCAGACCCTTGCTCATGGTCCTTGCTCCTCATCAGGCCCCGGCCTGGACCTATCGTAACCAGAAGGCGCCGGAGCATGCACCCGGCCGACGGCTATGAAGTTATCGCGCCGCGCAGCCCCGATTTGGGCTATAGTCCGCGCCGCTCGTGCGCGTCTCCGTGATATCTCGACTCATCCCTCGATCGTTTGACGGGTTTTTCACGCCCATGCGTCCGCGCATTCCCTGCATCCTTTCTTTGGAGTTTCTTCAGTCATGACCAAGATTTACGTGGGAAACCTACCCTTCACCGCGAACGAGGCAGACGTGCGGGCGTTGTTTGCCCAGTACGGCACCGTCGAATCCCTGAGCCTGATCACCGATCGCGACACCGGCCGCCCCCGGGGGTTCGGTTTCGTGGAGATGAACAACGCTGATGCGGCGCGCGCCATCCAGGCGCTCAACGGCAAGGACATGAACGGCCGCGCCCTCAAGGTCAACGAGGCGCAGGAGCGCTCGAACAACCGCGGCGGGGGCCGGCCGCGGCGCTTCTGACCTGATCCGCAAGCACCCAGCACACCCTCTCCCGCGAGGGAGAGGGTGTTTTGTCGTGGCTAAGAAAAATGCGGCCCGGCGCTAGCCGAGCACAAAAACTGCGACCACCAGGATCAGGAACGCGATCACGGCAAGCATGGCGTGAATCACGATGACGCCGCCGGGCAGCGGCTGGCCGCGGAAGTGGTGGCTGACGAGGTAGAGCCCGCCGAGCGCCGCGAGCACGAAGAGCACCAGCGACCACGTGTGAACCGTCTTGCCGAAGCCGAGCTGCATGACGCCGAGCAACAGGATGACCACGGCGCACACGGCCAGCACGCCGTGCAGGACAGCCGCGAGTACCGGTGGTGGCGTGCGCCCTCGCGAGTGCAGTACGCCCATATAAACACCGACAATGGCTGCCAGTGCAAAAAGCCACACGGCATTGGTGAGCATGATCGCCTCCTAGTTGGGATGGTCGAGTGCCCCGATTAATGCGGCCCACATGATTGTGGTTCCCGTGCCCGTCAGCCGCAAGTCTTATGCGAGTCGTAAAACTTGCAAAAACAAGCGGGTACGACGTGCCTCGCGTTGAGCGCGGGCGGTGGGGGAGTGGAACGAGTCAGCCGATCAGGCGATGCCAGAGACGCCGGATCGCAGATTCGCGCTTGTGCGCGCTCATCGGTGGGTAGTGGGTATCGGACTCCACGCCGGCGTCCTCTGTCGGAGCGTCTTTCGCGCGTAACGCTTCGAGAAGCTCTTCCCGGCTGAATGCGGGGCCGCGCCGCTGCGCTTCCTCGCGCATCTGCGTCGTCGCCGATTTCACTTGCGACGCCGGCGTGCGCGCGGGCTCGCTCGGTCGCTCGGGAATTACGATGGCTGCAGGTTTCGGTGGTTCGGGCGCCGGCGATGCCGCGCGCGGTGTCGATTCCACCAGCCGTGCCGCAACTACCCGCACTGGCTCGAGCACCGAGGCCGGTGTCGGCTCTGGCTCGGCTCGTGCTTCGACCGGTGGCACGGGCGGGGTCGCCAGCATAGGCGAAGGCGTCGCGAGCGGCGGATTCGGCAGACTGTTCGCGGCCGTGTCCGGTGTCGCTGGGCGAGGCTCGGGCTCGACGTGCAACCCGGTGCGGGCATCGCGATGCCACGCGATGGTGCGCGCCACGTCGAATTCGCGACTGCTGACCGGCACGACGGCGACGCTGGGAAAATCGGGGCGCACGTAGAGCGCAATCTGGCGCGCCGAAATCACGCTGGTGAAGAAGCCGAGGCGGATGCCGTAGTAGCGCACACCGCTGCGCATCACGGTGACCGTGTACATCGTGTAGGCGTCGTAGATCGCAAGCTGTGGGATCCGGTTCGGATCCACACGCTGATCCGACCACACGAGCTGTACGACGTACCGTTGCGGTGCGGCGACCGGGAGCTCACCCGGCTTCGCGATCGGCACCGGCGGCGCCGTCGCCAGGTCGGGCTGCACGGGGTCGGGCGGCGTGCGAATCAGCCGGAATTCGGAGACGTTGGTGTCATCGAGCGAACCGAGCCCACTGCGTGGGGCGGCGGCGATCCAGGCGGTCGGATAGCTACGCTGCACCGCGGGCAACGCGCGTTCGGCGTCGGCGCGCGATTCGAAGTAGCCGAGATGCAGGCGATAACGCTCGCGTCCGTCTTCGATGCGTCGCGAGCGGAACACGGCGAGCCCGAAGAAGCCGCGGACGTCGGGCATCTCGAGCGGCATCGGCGTATGCGAAGAGCTGAGATTGATGACGTAGAGCGCGCGTGCGTTCTCAGCCCGCGCCGGCATCAAACGCGTCACTTCCGGTCCCTGGGTGGACGGATCTTGCTCATCGCGCATCGAGCTTCCCCTGAGTCGCGCGCTCGTTCGTTGGCCGACTATGCAGCAGTCCGGGTGCCAGCCTCAAGTCGAGTGTGCGTATGTTTTTGGCGACAGCGCGCGAAGCTCTCCCGTAAACTTCCCGCAATAAGCTTATGCCCATGGGGAGCTACTAGTGCCCGCGGCAGAAATCCACAATATGGCGCTTTTTTGCGACTTCGAGAACATCGCGCTGGGCGTGCGCGATGCCAGGTACCAGAAGTTCGACATTCAGAAAGTGCTCGAGCGCCTGTTGCTCAAAGGCAGCATCGTCGTCAAAAAGGCTTACTGCGACTGGGATCGCTACCGCGAGTTCAAGGCCGGCATGCACGAGGCGTCCTTCGAGCTCATCGAGATTCCGCACGTGCGCCAGTCGGGCAAGAATTCGGCCGACATCCGCATGGTGGTGGACGCGCTCGACCTCTGCTACACGAAGGCACACGTCGACACCTTCGTGATCATCAGCGGGGACTCCGATTTCTCCCCCCTGGTGAGCAAGCTGCGCGAGAACGCCAAGGCGGTGATCGGCGTCGGCGTCAAGAATTCCACCTCCGACCTCCTGATCGCCAATTGCGACGAGTTCATCTACTACGATGACCTGGTCCGCGAGACCGCGACGCGTCGCCGGGCGCCGCGCAAGAGCGCGGCCAAGTCCACGGCCGATGCGGCGCCAGCGCCACGCAAGGGCGAGGATGAGCGCAAACAGGAAGCGTTCGATCAGCTCGTATCGACGCTCGAGGCCCTGATCGCCGAGCGTGGCGAGGACGAGCGCATCTGGGGTTCGATGATCAAGCAGGCCCTCAAGCGCCGGCAGCCGGGATTCAACGAGTCCTACCATGGCTTCGCTGGTTTCAACGAGTTGCTCGAAGAGGCCCAGACGCGCGGCCTCGTGACGCTCGAGCACGACGAAAAATCGGGCGGCTACACCGTCCGCGTGCCCAAGTAATCGCCGTACTAAATCTTGGTGACTCGCGCAACGCCCCCATGGCCGCGCAGCACCTTGACGCGCTCGCCGACCGCGAAGGGCTGATCGGCCGCTTGCACGATGGCAACGGTCGAGCCTTCCTCCAGATCCACCGTGATCTGCAGTCCGTCCTGGCGCGTCACGCGCTCTTCGATGGCATCGCCCGCGACCGCTCCGGCAACCGCGCCTACGGCGCCGGCCACGCCCCGCCCCGAGCCATCCACGACGTATCGACCGACCTCGTAGCCAATGTAGCCGCCGCCGGCGCTGCCGAGGTAACCGCGCTCACCGCCGATCGTCACCGCGTCGATGCCCGTGACCTTGCCGTACTCCACGGTCCAGGCCTGTTGGGCCTGGTGGCGGGGATACACCTTGCTGGAGGCACTCGACGCGCAGCCGGCGCCGAAGAACGAAACGACAAGTGTTGCCAGGAGAAGTCGGTACATGGCACACCTCACGCGAAGCCCACGCGGGACAAAGCGCAAACGCGCGAGCCGCGGAGTGGTTGACGTGACCGCGCCGAAAAGCACCTCCCGGCCGGCGTTGCCGAAAAGAGGGGGGGTTCGGTGCCGGGCCGGGAGGCGCTGAAGCCGCTTAGGCGGTCGCGATCATCACGGCGTGTCGCGCGCGGAGATCCGTGTCGGGGTCATGTGTGTCGAGCCGGCCGGCCGCAGGGTCATCGCGATCAGCTCGCCCTCGACCGTGGCAGTGCAAGCCGCTGTGGCGATCACCTTGCCTGTACTCGTGGCGCGGGCAACGAGGTCGATCTCGACCCGCTTCATGCGCGTGCTGGGCGAGTCGCCGATCGGTGCGCCGGGCGTTGGTGCAAATCGATAGTGTGCCGGTCCATGCGCCGCCGCCAGGTGCGCGATGAAAGTCTGCGAGCACGTTTCGAGCGCTGGCTCGGCGGCGTGGATCGTGAGCGGCGTCGCGCTCAGCATGGCGACGCTGAAGAGGCAAGAGAGTGAACGGTTCATGCGCGGTCTCCTCGGTGGTGGTCCAGGTGTCAGCAGCCGCCTGAAAATCTAGTAATACCGCGGCTGCGCGACAATTGATCAATTCTTGACCACGCCTCGATTCCGCTCATCCGTCGGCGCTGAACTCCGCCAGGATCCATTGCTTGAGCGCGAGCACCTCGCGGCGCGCGCCGTCTTCGGGACGATGCAGCAGGTAGTAGCTCTCGCCGCTGTCGAGCTCGGCGGGGAAGAGCCGCACGAGTGCGCCGCTGGCGAAGCGCTTCGATCCCAGTGGCGTGGAGACGAGCGCGATGCCGAGGCTGCGCTCCGCCGCTTCCGCGGCGGCAAACTGGGTGTCGACACGCAGAAGCTTCGCGGGCCGCAACTGCGCCGGCCCGTGCTGTTGCGCCCACCGGTCCCACGCGTCGCGCCGCGCGTCGTGCACGATCAGTGTGCGTCCATTGAGATCGCTCAAGGCGCGGATCGGAGCGCGTGCCTGCAGTGCCGCGGAGCACGCGGGCGTGAAGCGCTGGGCGAACAGGCGGTGCGCGACCAGGCTTTCCCAGGGGCCATTGCCGACGACGATGGACAAGTCGGCATCGGCGGGATGCGCATCGAGCGGCGCGAGGAGCGTGTCCAGGTCGATATCGGTCTCGGGTGTGGCCTCGAGGAACGTCTGCAATCGCGGCAGCAGCAGCTCGCTCGCGAAGAACGGCGGCACATGCAACCGTGCGATGGCGCGCCCGAAGCGCACCTGCAATTGCTCGGTCACCGACTCGAGGCGCCGGAACAGGGCATCGATCTGTTCGAGGTAATCCGCGCCCGCCTCGGTGAGCGCGAGCGAGCGCGCACCACGCACGAACAGAGCCACACCGAGCTGTTCTTCCATGGCGCGGATCTGGTGGCTGATGGCCGAGGGCGTGATGAACAGCGCCTCCGCCGCCGCCTTGAAGCTCATGCGCGTGGCGGCGACGTGGAAGGTCTTCAGGAACTTCAGGGATGGCAGTCGCACACAACGGTAAGGCAAGTGGCGTGCCAGCGCGGAAGTCCTTGATAGGGTAGGGAAGTCACACGTCCGGCCAGCTGCTCCGCCGACCCAAGTGCGTGCACACCGCGTTCAACTGGTGCAAGCCGTGACGCACCGATTTCGAACGCCGTCCTTGCCACGGCTGTCTGACTGACTGCACGCTTCACGCCGGACCGAGGAACGCACGCGCCACCATGTCATCGTCGAGCCGCCTGCGGCGCGGACTCATCATCGCCGCGCTCGTCGCGATCCTCGCCGACGTTGCCTTCATCATTTACCTCGACCGCCAGGTGACACCGCAATTCGAGGGCCGGCGCTGGACGCTGCCGGCGCAGGTGTTTGCGCAGCCGCTCGAGCTCTATGCGGGGCTCGCGCTCTCCGCCAAGGGGTTCGAGGAAGAGTTGGCGCGTCTGCACTACGTGCCGACGGCGGAGCTCTCGCGGCCGGGTACCTATCATCGCCGCGGCGCGCGCTTCGACATCGCTGCCAGACGCGCGCAGTTCGTCGATGAGGTGCGCGAAGCGCAGACGATCAGCGTGACGACCTCCGGGAACACGCTGACGCGCATCGCGGACTCCAGGGGTGCGGAGTTGCCGATCTTCCGGCTCGATCCGTTGCTGATCGGGAGCATCTTCCCGATTCACGGCGAGGATCGCATCGTGGTCGCGCCGCAGGACGTGCCGCCGCTTCTGCCCACCGCGCTGATGGTGATCGAGGACCGCAAGTTCGAAACGCATCACGGCATCGATCCCGAGGGCATCCTGCGGGCCGCGTGGGTCAACGTGCGCGCGCGCTCGATCGAGCAGGGCGGCAGCACCCTCACGCAGCAGCTGGTGCGCAGCTACTTCCTCGACGACCGCCAGACCCTGTGGCGCAAGATCAAGGAAGCGTTGATGGCGGTGATTCTCGATGCACGATTCGAGAAGCCGGACCTCATGAATGCGTACATCAACGAGATCTACCTTGGCCAGGACGGGCAGCGCGCCATCCACGGTTTCGGCCTCGCGAGCCAGTTCTACTTCGGCAAGCCCCTCAAGGAGCTCGATCTCAGCGAGATCGCGCTCCTGGTGGCGGTGGTGCGCGGCCCCTCCTATTACGATCCGCGCAAGCATCCGGAGCGCGCCCGCCTGCGGCGCGACCTGGTGTTGAGACTGCTCAGCAATTTCGGCGCCGTCGGCGAGAAAGATGCGCTCGCTGCGATCGAGCAGCCGCTCGGCGTGACCACCAATGTCGCGGCTGGCTATTACCCCGCCTATCTCGCCTTCGTGCGCCGCACCCTCCGTCGTGACTATCGCGACGAGGACCTGACCGAAGCGGGTCTGCAGGTCTTCACGACGCTCGATCCGCGCGTGCAGGCGACTGCCGAGGCCGCGCTGATCGAGGAGCTCACGCGCCTCGACAAGCGTTACAAGGACAAGGATGCGCGCCTCGAAGGCGCCGTGGTCGTGACGGCGCCGCAGAGCGGCGATGTGGTGGCGATCGTCGGCGGCCGCGAGACCGGCCTCGATGGCTTCAATCGCGCGCTCGATGCGCGGCGCGCCATCGGCTCGCTCGCCAAGCCCGTGGTGTACCTCGCAGCACTGGAGACTGGCCGCTACAACGCCGCAAGCCTGATCGATGACTCCCCCATCGAAGTGAAGCTGCCGGACGGTCAACGCTGGCGCCCGCAAAACTTCACGCACGAGATCAACGGCCTGGTGCCTCTCACGCGCGCCCTGGCGGATTCTCTGAACCTGGCCACCGTTCACCTGGGCCTCGAGGTCGGCGTGAGCAACGTGGCAAAGACCTTCGCGCGCCTCGGGCTCGACAAGCCGCCCGCCCAGAATCCCGCGATCATTCTCGGTGCCATCGATCTCGCGCCGATCGAGGTGGCACAGCTCTACAACAGCCTGGCGAACGGCGGCTTTCGCACACCGCTGCGTGCCGTGCGCGCGGTGGTGAGCACGGATGGCAAGCCTGTGCGCGCTTTTCCGCTCGAGGTCACGCCGGTCGCCGACTCGGCCACCGTTTACCAGCTCAACCGCATGCTCACCAAGGTGACGCAGCGGGGCACGGGGCAAGCGGTGTACGCGCGGTTGTCACCCGATGTGATCGTTGCGGGTAAGACCGGCACATCGGATGACTTTCGCGACAGCTGGTTCGCCGGCTTCACCGGCAATTACCTGGCGGTGACCTGGGTGGGCTTCGACGACAATCGCTCGACTGGATTGACCGGCTCC
The DNA here is from genome assembly GCA_035455565.1 of Steroidobacteraceae bacterium. GTDB lineage: Bacteria > Pseudomonadota > Gammaproteobacteria > Steroidobacterales > Steroidobacteraceae > DATBVX01. Next base: position 13,142 of record DATIEU010000362.1, read on the forward strand.
GCCGGCGCGCTCACGGTCTGGTCCAAGCTCATGCAACAACTCGAACCGGTCTCGTGGGACGCGACGTTGCCCGAATCGCTCGCCGATGTCTGGATCGAATATGCGACCGGTTACAAGGCAAAACCCGGTTGCGCCGAGGACCTGGTGTCGGTGGCCATCCCGGCCGATGTCGTGTTGCCCATCATGCCGGGCTGCGGTGACGATCCGTTCAGCGAGTTCGCTGAACGCACGCGCCAATGGCTCGACGGTATCATTCGTCAATGAACCGGACGGGGATCGTTCTTGCCTTGAGCCTGGCGCTGGCGCTTTCAGCGTGCAAGCTGCCTAATCCCTATACGCCGCCGCCACCGA
>DATIEU010000363.1:0-3488 GCA_035455565.1 Steroidobacteraceae bacterium
GACGTGCACCAGCTTGGTCTCCGGGTCGAGCTCGATCATTGAAGTCCCACCCGCCTAGTTTGCCGCAGCGCGCGCTGCCAGCCTGTACGTGTTTACCGCAATGCCTCAAGGAGGAATCACTTTTCAGCTTTGTGTCGGCGGATTGTTCGCGTCAATCACCACACGAGCCGAATTCCATTGGCGTGCAAGTCCGGGCGCGCCAGCGTGGCAGAGCGATGCCGGGAAGATCGTCCGTCGCGGATCGTGAAAAGATGGCACGGGAAAATTTTTCAGCGCTGCTGTCCACGCATCGTGTGCCGCCACCCCGCCGCCATCTGCTGGAGGGACCACCGGCCGACGCGTTGATCGGATCCTCGACTACAGATTGAGGCCTTCAGTCATGCCAGTCGCGCGCAGTGATCGTGATCGAGTGAGTCGGCCACACCACTCGTAAATGTCGACACCAACGAGGCAAATCGCGAATCGCGCGCGCGGCGCCACAACGCTGCTGCTGAGACCAAGTGCGGCGGCCGTGACGCCTCCACCGAAGCGTTCGCGCGCTTCACCTCCAGTTGCTTTTCTCTTTTCTTCTTCATCACGAGCGATCACGGAACTGCGCGCGATCATTTCTCGTCTATTCGGTGGGGCAACTGGAGAAACATGCTCACCGCCTGTCGCCGAACGTATACAACTACTGCCGCCTTCTCGTTCCTTGTCTGCGCCATGGCCCTCACCTGTGCGGACGCTGCCGAGACTCCTGCGCTCAAACTCCTGCGCAATATTCAAAGCATCCAGGCGAAGCAACCCTTTCTTGCACCCGAACTCCTGCCGCCGCTCATTGAACTCGGTCACCTCTATGGAGCCGGCCAATGTGATCGGGCCATCGACATCCTCGACCTGGCGCTCGAAGTCAGTCGCCGCAACGAAGGGCTTCTGAATCCGGGCCAGCTCGAAATCTACGAACCGCTGCTGAATTGCTACATCACGCTCGATCTCGCGAGTGAGCTCGATCGTGCCCAGCAGATCGTCGTGCTGATCGAAGAGCGGCGCTACGGCAAGAACGATCCCCGGCTATTGCCTGCACTCGATACGGTTGCGCACCGTTATGAAGAGGTCGGTCTCTACCTGAGCGCGCGCAAGATGCACCATCGCGCGATCGAGATCGCACGGCGCGCTGCGGGCGCAAACGACCTCAGCCTGGTGAAGCCTCTGCGCGGCATCGCGCGCGCTTTCCGGCTCGAGTACGCTTACGGCCTCGCCGCGCCAGATCTCGCTCACCTTACGTACGAGGCGCCGGAGATCGTGAGCGCCGCCCAGTTCGACGCCGCGCGCACACGCCTCGACCGCTACGGTCAACGCTCGCTCGAGCGCGCTGTCGAGATCCTGAGCCGTCACCTCGACACGCATACCGCCGAATACCACGAGACACTGCTCGAGTTGGGCGACTGGCACCAGCTGGCCGACCATCGCAACTCCGCACTGAAGACCTACCGCACGCTCTGGCGCTCGCAGCACGCGGGAGCATCCGCACCCGTGAGCATGGCCCTGCTAGACCATCCCGAGGCGCTGCTCGGTGGCCACAATGGCAATCCCCGACTGCGCCGGCCGCCCACTGACGACGATCGCCTGCAGAAGTACACGGTCGATCTGGATTTTGATGTGACGCGGGAAGGTCGCGTCAGCGATGTCAAGGTCGTTGAATCCAACGCGCCGAAGGACCTGCAGATGAGAATCGTCCGGGACTTCAAGCAGACGCGCTTTCGTCCCCGCTTCGACGCCGGCGAACCCGTAGACACCGCGGATCTCTATCACCGGCAGAATTTCTACAAGCCGCGGCCGGTCAGCGCGACACTCGCAGCGAAGTAACCAGAAGGGTCGCATCGTCCCAGCATTGCCGGTACGTCGGGGCGCTTTCTTCCCATGTGCGGCCCAAAGTTACACGGCCCTACAAGAAACAATTACAGCGGTCGGGCGCGCGGCTGAGGAATGCCCGCACCGCGAGGCTCCCGACACGGGCACAGGAATTGCCTGAATTGATGCCTGCCGCACAGTTCCGATGAAGCGGGCGGTATGGAGACCGACGCGAGGGTGGGTTCGCGCACGGTTGATGGCGCGAAGCAGGGACGCCCCATGGATATTGCAGTCGACACGTTCTCCGGTCTCGATTCGCCCGCTGTGGCGGTGCTCATTCCTTGCCGCAACGAGGCCCCGACGATCGCCAAAGTGGTGAACGACTTCGCCGACGCGCTTCCCGACGCGCGGATCTACGTCTACGACAACAATTCGACCGACGCGACGGCAGCCGAGGCGCGCAAGGCGGGCGCCATCGTGCGTCACGAGGCGCAACCCGGGAAAGGAAACGTGGTTCGGCGCATGTTCGCGGACGTCGAGGCCGATGTCTTCGTGCTCGTCGATGGCGACGACACCTACGACGCCGGTGCGGCGCCCTCGCTAATCCAGCGGTTGACCACGGGCTGCTACGACATGATCAACGCGGCGCGTATCGCTACGTGCGAAGCGGCCTATCGACCAGGGCACCGCTGGGGCAATGCGTTCCTCACGGGCGTGGTCACGTGTGCATTTGGCAAGCGCATCTCCGATCTGCTGTCGGGATATCGCGTGCTCTCGCGCCGCTTCGTCAAATCGTTTCCGATGCTCTCGTCCGGCTTCGAAGTCGAAACCGAGCTCACCGTGCATGCGCTCGAGTTGCGCCTGCCGATCGCCGAGGTCGCGCTCCGCTACCGCGAGCGGCCGCAAGGCTCGACCAGCAAGCTCCGCACCTATCACGACGCGGCGCGCATCCTGAGACTGATCGTGCGGCTCATCAAGGAAGAGAGGCCGCTACCGTTCTTCAGCTTCTTCTTCCTGCTGCTCGCGAGTGCCGCGGTCATCATTGAGATCCCGGTGCTGATGACCTATCTCGCAACGGCGCAAGTGCCGCGCCTGCCCACCGCGATCCTCGGCACCGGCATGATGCTGCTCGCGTTTCTGTCGCTCACCTGCGGCCTGATTCTCGACACGGTGACGCGCGGGCGCATTGAACTGAAGCGCCTGGAATATCTGCGCACGCCGCACTTCGCCGCGCGCGCGGATAGCACGCCGAGTGCTGCGGACCGACGCAAGCGCAGCTGAGCGCCTCGCCCCGGCGCGGCAATTCGCGCTGTTCGCGCTGGTGGGCGGCGCGGGATTCGTCGTGGACGCAGGCATGTACCTGCTTCTGGTGCAGGTGCTAGGCGCCAACATGTATCCCGCACGAGTGGCGGCGTGGCTCATCGCGGCGACCTTCACCTGGCGCCTGAACCGCACGCTGACATTCAGGGACGCGGATCGGCGCCCTGCCTGGCGCCAATGGCTGCGTTTCCTGGCCGCCAATCTGGGCGGCGGCCTGGTGAACCTGGCCTTCTCGACATTGCTCCTCGGACCTGTCGGTGTCGCGCCGGTGCTCGCGATCGCGTGCGGATCTTTCGCGGGACTGCTCTGGAATTTCCTGGCTTCCCGGAAGTTCGTCT
>DATIEU010000364.1:0-6375 GCA_035455565.1 Steroidobacteraceae bacterium
GAACACCTGGGCGAGCAGCGAATCGGGATAAAGCGCGATCGGCGCCACGATCTGCTCGAGCTCTTCGGGCTTGAAGGTGGCGGGCTTGCTGGCGTCCTTACTGGTGCTCTTGCTCGCGTCCTGGGCCGATACGACCGTCAGCGCCAGGCAGGCGAGCAGACCGAGCAGCTTGCTCAAGTGCAATCGAACTGGAAGGATCATCGCCGTTCTCCCCCAATGGCATTTCAGCGGCCGTACCCCATTTGACGATTCTCCCGCCATGGCGGCCATGGCGGGTTGGTCGGCCTGTTCGAATCGATGCCTATTCTAGTGGGTTCCGGCGGCTAGTAAGTAAATTGGAAGCTGAACCTGATCTGGTCGAAGTCCGCGTTCGAGGAGTGCTGGAAGTCGATCCACTGCTTCTCGTAGCCGAAGCGCATGCTGTAGTAGCGCGAAACATCCCAGCGCACCCCGACGCCCGCCTGGTAGGCGAATTCATCGACGTCCTTGGTGCTCTGGTAGGGCGTACAGATCTGGCCCCACCAGGGATCCCACCAGCAGCCAACCTCCACGCGCCCGGTGGGGATGTTGGTGTCGATGAAAGCCCAGCCGATACCGCCGCTCACGTAGGGCGTAATGGGAGCATCGCGGAAGTTGTACACCGCGTTGACGCGGGGCGTGAAATATTCGTACTCGCCGGACACGTCGATGGACACTCCCGGCAGGTTCGACGACACCAGGTGCGCGCTGTAGTCGACCGCCGACCAGTCGATACCGAACTGCAGCTCGAAGTTGGGGTTGAAGCGGTAGCCGAACGTCAGCGTGAGTCCCAGGTCGTCGTCGACCGACGCGCTGCTGCCGCCATCGAACGACAGGTCAGTGGAGTCGAGGTACACGGCTTCCAGCCCGAATTCCCACCCGGTGCGTCGGCTCTGCGCCAGCGCCGGAGAGCTCACGACGATGCTCGCGAGCAACACGAAGAGAATCCTTGACGTCGTCATTTGTGTCTCCTCACTACCGGGCGGTGGCCGGGCTCCCGAACTTCCAATAAATGCACGGGGCGATCAATTGCCCCTTGGTGCTAACCGCCGGTGGCGCCTGCGGGCGCGCTTCGTGTCAGGCGTTCATGGCGCGCTTGACGGCCGCCAGCAATTGGCGTCCGGCAAACGGCTTCGGCAAGTAGGCAGCGCCTGCGGACGTCGCCTGCTTGCGAGCATCCGGCTCGTCCTGGGCCGAAATGAATATGGCCGGGGGACGAGCGCCCATTTCCGCGAGCAGGCGATCGTAAAGTTCGAATCCCGAGAGCAACGGCAGATGCACGTCGAGCACCAGGCACGACGCGCCGCGCGCGGCACTCGCCTCGAGCAGCTCCTCGGCATCGGCAAACGTGCGCGCCTTGAACCCGGCCACACTCAGGACGCGCTTGAGTGCCTCGCGCAGACCCGCGTCGTCTTCGACCACGACAACTGTGCGTAGCGGCTGAGTCATCCCTGGTGCCCGGGCGTAGGGCGCTATTGCGAAGGGACCACGATGACGCAAAGCGTGCGCCATGGCCAGTGACCGTTCGATCACCGGACGTTGCCCTTTGGTGCTAGCTGCGAAAGTTCTACAGGAGCGCTGTGGCTATTCGCCCGCGGTGTGGGTAGCCGCTTTGAGCTGCTCGGCCACGTGCACGAGCTCCGCGACCGAGGCGACATTGAGCTTCTCCATAACGTGAGCGCGGTGCGCCTTGACCGTGCGCTCGGCCGTGCCGAGATCGGCCGCGATCTGCTTGTTGAGCTTGCCGCTGACTACCCGTACAAAGACGTCACGTTCGCGCGGCGTCAGCGCATCGAACCTTTCTCGCAACGCCCGCCCCTGCTCGCGGTTGCGCCGATGGCGAGCATCGCGCTCCAGCGCGCTGCGCACTGCGCGGATCAGCGCTTCGCGTTCGACCGGCTTGGTGAGGAAATCGACCGCGCCCGCCTTGATGGCGCGCACGCTCATCGGGATATCGCCGTAGCCAGTGAGGAAAACGACTGGTAACGTCGAGCGGCGGCGCGCGAGGGCTTCCTGGAGCTCGAGTCCGCTGGGGCCGGGCATGCGCACATCGAGAACCAGGCACCCGGGTGTCTCGTCACTGATCATCATCAGGAACTCGCCGGCCGAGCCGTAGCCGCGCGCGATGTAGCCGGCCGCACCCAGCAATCTCAAGACCGCAGTGCGGGCACTGTCATCGTCGTCGACGACATGAACGACTGGCGACATGTCACATCCCGTGTGCCACGACCATCGACGACGGCCAGCGGCTGATTGTTGAGGCAGTACCAGAACGCTTCACGACTAGCCCCGTAATCCATCGCGTCGTCAGGTTCTTGTTGGGCGCCTGTGCGGAACCCGTCCTTGGGAACTGGGTGCCACTTCAGTCGCTTAGCGAATCTTTATACACATTCTCTTGACATGTCTACCGCAGAGGGACGAAAGGACCCAGAGGAAGCCGCGCGACCGTTGGCGAAGAGCACCGCCGAATCATCGACTTGGCAAAAACACTTCGCGCGCTTCATAGGGTCGACAAGAGCCGACCGACGGCACTTACTCGCAAAGCGCCGGGTAAATCTTATGTGCCCGCTGGTGCAGGCCGCGTCCGGCCGCCGGGCTCAGAGCGTTTCAGTCGGACGGCGGATTCGGGAAGTTGCGGAAAATTTCCGCGATCACGGCGTCAATCGCCGGCCCCGGATTCTTTACGGCTTCGTCCCTTACACGCCCTTCGGCGACGCCCTGCCACACGAGCTGGTTCTTGCTCGCGTCCACCAGGTCGATGCTCAGCGTGCCCTCTCGATAGTTCACCGTCTCGACGTCGTACGGATATCCGCCCCACGCTCCATACATGCCGCCGCGATAGCCGTAGTACCCCATGCCGACACTCGCCGAGGGCGTCGAGCGGATCTCTTGCTTGTCCTTGACGTTCAGGTAGAAGTTGACGCGCAGATCGGGCTCGCGCTCTTCGTACTTGTAGCCCACGCGTTCCAGTTGCAGCCGGGTCGCTTCCTTGAGTCGGCTGGTAATGATCGTCGAGTATTGCGCGCGATCGGTCGCCACCTGGTCGAAGAACCCAAACGTCTTGTACTGCGTGAGATCCGCGCTCGGATCCTTGTCCACGCGAATGCTTGGGCCCGTGGTGCAGCCCGCTGCCAGCATCATGACCACTGAAACCAGGCTCAGACGCCGTACGGTGCGCATGGGGTTGCCTTTCGATTGCTTATCGTGAGTGCGATCCGCTACGGACCGCTCGCTTGAACCTAGCACAGGGCGCCATGCTTGTGAAACTCGCGCACGGTTGTCCCGCACGCACATACACCCGTGGCGAACCTGCGGAACCACACGGTACGCTCGGAGTCGGATGAGCTTTCCGGAGAGCCCCGTGATCGCCCTGCCGTCGCCGCCAGTCGTTCGAGCGTTCGCCGTAGCGTTGCTGCTCGGTGGTTGCCAGCTCACGCCGCAGGAGTCCGTGCCCGACACGACCGAAGACGGTCTCGAGCGGATCGGCCTCAAGGGCATTGATCTCGCCTACATGCGTCCGGGCGCCAGCCTGGCGCAATACCGCCGCGTCCTGCTCGATCCCGTGCAGGTCGCTTTCAGCAAGGACTGGAACCCCGAACGCACGGGTTCGCGCATGAAACTCTCCAGCGAGGAGCGCGAGAAGATCCGTACCGATCTCGCGGCCGTCTTCATGCAGACGTTCAAGGAGGAGATCGAGAAAGGCGGCTACACGGTCGTCGACGCGGCAGCGCACGACGTGCTGCGCGTCACGCCGGAACTCGCCGACGTCTACATCAACGATCCCGACGTGATGACGCCCGGTCGCGATCGCACCTACGTGATGAGCAGCGGCCGTATGACATTGCGAGCTGACCTGCGTGACTCGGAGACCGGCGCGATCCTCGCGCGCGTGACCGACGAGACCAAGGATCGCGACGATCTTTATTTCGAAGTATCGAGCAACGTGGCCAACACGGCCGCCGCGCGACGCGCCGTGCAGGACTGGGCGCGCACCCTGCGTGCCCGGCTGGACGCGGTGCGCATGCAGTCCGAGGCGATCAAGCCCGCATCGCAGTAACCGTCTGGCGCGAGTACGCTATCGGCAATCCGGTACGTACTGACCCACCGACCTCCGATGCACAGCACGCGCGCTTCACTCTTCGCGTCGGCGATCCTGCTGCTCGCTGCCTGCGGCAGCGATCGGCAGGAGTCACAAACAGCCACTGAATCCGACGCTCAGCAAGCGGCAACGCCCGCGCCCGAACCCGAACCCGTCGAACCGAGCGACCCGAAACCTTTCCAGGACCTCGAAGCGGCCGAGATCCTGCAGCTGAATCAGCAGTGGACCGGAGACTACGACGCCCTCGCCGAGCGCCGCTTCCTCCGCGTGCTGGTGCCGTTCAGCCGCACGCTCTACTACATGGACGGCCCGGTGCAGAAGGGAGTGGCGTACGAATCGCTGCGCGAGTTCGAAAAGACTCTGCCCAGGATCGGCAAGTCAAAGGTCCGTCCGAAGATCGTGATCATTCCGACGACGCGCGATCGGCTCCTGCCCGCACTCGCGGAGGGCTACGGCGACATCGCCGTCGGCGCCTTCACCGTCACCGACCTGCGACGCGAGACGGTCGATTTCTCCGAGCCGACGGTCGACGGCATCACGGATGTGGTCGTAACAGGCAGGGACGGTGCGCCCATCGCGACCGAAGCCGACCTTGCAGGCCGCGAGATCCATGTCCGCCGCGACAGCAGCTACCACGAAGATCTCGTTGCGCTCAACCAGCGCCTGAAAACTGCAAATCTGAAGCCGGTAACGATCCGCGAAACCGATCCGCGCCTGGAAGACGAAGACGTCCTGCAAATGGTCGATGCCGGCATCATCCCGGCGACCATCGCGAAGCAACCGATCGCGGAATTCTGGGCGCAGCTCTACGATCAGGTGCGCGTCCATCCCGCGGTCGCGCTGCGTTCCGACGGCCAGATCGCGTGGGCACTGCGCAAGAGCACGCCTGAGCTCAAAAAGATCGTTAACAAGTTCGTCGTCAAGCACCGCGCAGGCACGCTCTTCGGCAATGTCGTCCTGGAGAAGTACCTCGGCAAGGCCGAGCGGCTGAAAAATCCAACCAGCGAAGCCGAGCTCAAGAAATATCGCGAGATGGCGCATCTCTTCCAGACGTACGCCGAGCGATACGGAGCCGATTGGCTGCTGGTCGTCGCGCAGGGCTACCAGGAATCGCAGCTCGACCAGTCGAAGCGCAGCCCCGCGGGCGCCGTCGGTGTGATGCAGATCAAGCCATCGACCGCCGCGGACAAGAACGTCGGTATCAAGCGCGTGGATGTGCTCGAGAACAACATACACGCGAGCATCAAGTACATGCGCTTTCTGCGAGACCGCTATTTCTCCGACGAGGGGCTGGATCCGCTCAACCGCGGCTTGTTCACCCTCGCGGCCTACAACGCCGGGCCCGCCCGCGTGGCGCAGCTGCGGCAAAAGGCCGAGAAAGCCGGACTCGACCGCAATCAATGGTTCAACAACGTCGAGGTGATCGCGGCGCGCGAGATCGGGCGGGAGACCGTCGACTACGTCAGTAACATTTACAAGTACTACACGGTCTACCGCGCGATCGCGGCCCAGCGCGCCGCCGAGGAGGCTGCAAGCTCGACCTGAGCCGGGCAGCGGGCGCGCTGTTCATTCGATGAGCGGGATGCGGCGAGACAAGTCGTAGCGCACGGCCGAGCGAATCTTGGTTTCGAGCTGCAGGTAGCGCGCGACCTTCGAAATGGGCAGTGCCTTCTCCAGCTTCGGCACGAAAGAGCGCTTGATCTGCACTTCCGCTTCGTCGATCGCCAGCATCTCGTCCAAGAGCTGCTTCGCTGTCGCGTCCGGCACCGGGCCCTTGTTGTAGGCGTCGGCATACGCCTTGAGGCCTTTCTCGTACCGGCCGTTCAACTGCTGCAATTCCTTCTGGTAGGCGTCGTACACCGGCCAGAACCCCTTGGCCTCCTCTTCAGTGAGCTTCATGTTGTTCGCGACGAGCAGCTTCTTGTCCGCGCGCACTTTGTCCATCAGGATCTGCATGTTGTCGGCGGCCTTGTCCGCCGGCGGCTCTTCCGCCGCCATCGCGGAGGCACTCAGCAACGTGATGGCGAGGATGCCGACGCCCAGAACTTTCATGGAAGATCTCCCCTGGCCAGTCCGGCCGTTGATCAAGCAATGATTTTCCGCCGCAAGGCGTATACCAGATCGCCGCGACCGCGCACAGGAGCCCACGTAAAACTACTGGCCCCTGCCTCGCGTGCCTCCCGATACGTCACGCATCGAGTCGGTTATCATCGGTCCAATGGAGGCCCCTTTGGCCTCGGGAGCTTCGTCATGATCCG
>DATIEU010000365.1:0-4546 GCA_035455565.1 Steroidobacteraceae bacterium
TCGAGCGCGACATTCTGGCCGGCACCAGCGCCGACCCCAACGTACTGCGCCTGCTGCCGCCCTTCATTCTGGACGAGTCACACGTACGCCTGCTGCAAGCGGCGTTGCAGCAGGTCGGATAACCGCGTTGGCCCCTCATACTGCATGCAGCGTTTCGTCGATCTGGCCGACTTCAAGCGCGAGGAGATACTCGATCTTCTCGCGCTGGCGCGCGCACTCGAGAAGCGCCCGGAGCCGCGCGCACTGGAAGGCCGCATCCTGGGCCTCGTGTTCTTCAACCCGTCACTGCGCACGCTCGCTTCATTCCAGGCCGGGATGCTGCGCCTCGGCGGCAACACCATCGTGATCACGCCCGGCCAGGGCACCTGGCAGCTCGAAACGCGCAGCGGCGTCGTGATGAGTGGCGCCGCCGCCGAGCACGTGCGTGAAGGCATTCCCGTACTCGCCTCGTATTGCGATGCGCTCGGCGTGCGCGCCTTTGCCGAAGGCAAGGACCTCGCCGCCGATCTCGCCGACAGCCAGTTCGCGGCCATCGCCGCCGCGTGTCCGAAACCCTTCATCAACCTCGAGTCGGCGATCAATCACCCCTGCCAGGCGCTCGCCGATTGGAAGACGCTCGACGACTTGCGCGTGCCAACGCGCGCGAAATTCGTGCTCTCCTGGGTGTACCATCCGCGCGCCCTGCCGCTCGCGGTGCCCTCGGCCGTGGTGCACATGGCGGCGTTGCGGGGCATGAATGTCACGGTGTTGCGGCCGGAAGGTTTTGCGCTGCCGCCGGCGCTCATGGACAAGGCGCGCGCCGCCGCACGCAGTTCCGGCGGCTCGGTCGAGGAAACCAGCGATCGTGAGACGGCCTTGCGCGGCGCGCAGGTGATCTACGCGAAGGAGTGGGGTTGCACCGCGCACTATGGCGATAGCGAGGCGGATGCGGAATTGCGCCGCGGATTGAGCGATTGGTGCGTCGCTCCGAGCTGGTTCGAGCAGGCGGCCCGCGATTGCCGTTTCATGCACTGCCTGCCCGTGCGCCGCAACGTCGCGGTGATGGATGAAGTGCTCGATGGGCCACGCAGTGTCGTGCAGCCGCAGGCTTTCAACCGGCTCACGACGCAGATGGCGGTGTTGCACAGGATGCTGGGAAGGACATGAACTACCGAACCGATCAGACCGTGGCGGTGCGCGCGCTCAAGAATGCCGCGCCCTACATCCGCATGTTCAAAGGCAAGGTGTTCGTCATCAAGGCGGGCGGCGCGGTGTTCGGCGACACCGAATCGACACGCGCGCTCATCGAACAGGTGGCGATCCTGCACCAGGTGGGCATCAAGGTCGTGCTGGTGCACGGCGGCGGCCCGCAGGTGACCGAGCTCGAAGACGCGCTCGGCATCGAGACGCGCATGGTGCAGGGCCGGCGCATCACGGACGAGAAATCGATCGATGTCACCACAATGGTGCTCAACGGCCTCATCAACACCCGCATTCTCGCGATCTGCCGCGACCTCAACATCGAGGCGGTCGGTATCAGCGGAGTGGACGCGGGATTGATCCGCGCTCACAAGCGCGCGCCGGTCCGCGTCGAAGGCGGCGACGGCTCGCCCGTCGACTTCGGTTTCGTGGGCGACATCGATGCTGTCGACGCCGATGTGGTGCGCAAGCAGCTCGACAATGGCTTGATGCCGGTGGTGAGCCCGCTCTCCGCGGACGCCAACGGCGTGCTGCTCAACATCAACGCCGACACCGTCGCGGCGGCAATCGGTGCAGCGCTCGGCGCGGAGAAGCTGATCCTGTGCACGGGCGCGCCCGGCATCCTGGAGCGGTTGAACGATCCGACCTCGGTCATCTCCTACACGGATCTCAAGGGCCTCAAGCAGCTGCGGGAGAACGGCAGCCTGAGCGGCGGCATGCTGCCCAAGGCGACGGCCATCGAGACCGCGATTCGCGGCGGCGTGCGTCGCGTACACGTGATCTCCTACGACATCCCCGACGCCGTGCTCGCCGAAGTGTTCACCAACGAAGGCACGGGCACGCTCATCGTGGCCGACATCAACGCCCTGAGTGCGGCCGAGCAACAGAGCGGGGGCCGCTGACTTGACGCGCCTGTGGGACAAGGGCAAGCCGCTCGATCAGCGCGTGCTCGAGTACACCGCGGGCGAAGATCACGCGCTCGATGACCGCCTGGTCGCCTACGACGTGCGCGCATCCGTTGCACATGCCGAGATGCTCCACGCCGTGAAGCTCCTGTCCGCGCAGGATCTCGCGCTGATTTGCCATGGTTTGAGTGAGCTCGGCGCCGCGCACGCGCGCGGCGAGTGGCGAGTGACGCTCGAGCAAGAGGACGGCCAGACCGCGCTCGAAAGCCGGCTGACGGAGCGGATCGGTGCGACGGGTGGCAGGCTCCACCTCGGGCGTTCGCGCAACGACCAGGTGCTGGCCGCGATCCGGCTCTACCTGCGGGACGCGGTCGAGGAGCTGCGCACCGGGGCTGCGGCGGTCGCGGATGCGCTCGATGCACTCGCACAGCGCGAGCGTGACACGCCGTTACCGGGTTACACACACATGCAACAGGCGATGCCCAGTTCCGTGCCGCTGTGGGCCGCGGGCTTCGCCGCCGAGATCCGCGACGATGCCGAGGGGTTGCGGTTGAGCCAGCGACGCATCGCGCGCAATCCCCTGGGGTCGGCCGCGGGTTACGGCACGCCGAACCTGCCCGTGAGTCGCGAGGAGACGCGCGCGCGGCTGGGTTTTGCCGTCACCCAGGAACCGGTCACCGCGGTGCAGTTGTCGCGCGGCAAGGCGGAAGCGCAGGTGCTGTTCGAGGTCAGCCTGCTGATGCAGGACCTGTCACGCCTGGCCTCGGACCTCCTCCTCTTCTATACGCAGGAGTTCGCGTTGGTCGAGTTGCCCGAGGCGTTCACAACCGGCTCCTCGATCATGCCGCAGAAGCGCAATCCCGATGTCTTCGAGCTGATGCGGGGACGATCCGCTGTCGCACATGCGTGCCTGGTGGAGGCGCTCGGCATCACTGCCAAGCTCCCCTCCGGGTATCAGCGCGACCTGCAGTTGCTGAAAGCGCCGCTGTTTCGCGGCATCGATCTCTGCCAGCAGACCCTGGACATCGTCCCCGCGGCGCTCGCAGGAGTGCGATTCCGCCGCGAGAATATCCGGCTCGATCCCGCGATCCACGCCGCTGCCGAAGCCAACGAGCTCGCGGTCAGGGAAGGCATTCCGTTCCGCGAGGCCTACCAGCGCGTGGCGCGCAAGCTCTCCGGCGAGAGCTGAGCTTCAGCTCGCCGCGCGCAGCGCTGTTTCAGGAACCGCAGCGCCGAGCGCCTCGCGCAACACGTCCTCGACCCGTTCGCAGAAGACGAAGCGCAGCTCCTTGCGCACGCCTTCCGGCACGTCTTCGAGATCGTTGCGGTTGCGCGCCGGCAGCAGAACGGTGCGGATGCCGGCCCGGTGCGCCGCGATCACTTTCTCCTTGATACCGCCGACGGGGAGCACCAGGCCGCGGAGACTGATCTCGCCCGTCATCGCGACCGTGCTGTCGACGGTCTTGCCGGTGAAGAGCGACACGAGCGACGTGAACATGGTCACGCCCGCACTGGGTCCATCCTTGGGTATGGCGCCGGCGGGAATGTGGATGTGGACATCGGTCTTCTTGAACAGGGCCACGTCGATGCCGAGGCGCTCCGCGCCGCCCTTCACCAGCGACATGGCCGCCTGGGCACTTTCGCGCATCACGTCGCCCAGCTGACCCGTAAGGATGAGTCGCCCGCCACCCGGCACGCGAGTCGATTCGATGAAGAGAATGTCGCCACCGACCGGCGTCCAGGCGAGCCCGGTCGCCACACCCGGCACGCTGGTGCGCATGGCGACGTCGCTCTCGAAGCGTGGCGGTCCCAGGATCGGGCGCAGGTCGTCGGGTCCCACCGTCTGCTCGCTGATGGTTCCTTCCGCGATGCGCACGGCGACGTTGCGCAGGACCGCGCCAATGGCGCGTTCGAGATTACGCACGCCCGCTTCTCGCGTGTAGTCGTGCGCGAGCCGCTGCAGCGCTTCTTCGGTGACCGAAGCCTGCTCGGGCTTGAGACCGTTGGCCTCGAGCTGGCGCTTGACGAGGTAGCGCTTGGCGATTTCGACCTTCTCCTGCTCGGTGTAGCCCGTGAGCTCGATGATCTCCATGCGGTCGCGCAGCGGGCCGGGGATCGTGTCGAGCACGTTCGCAGTCGCGATGAAGAGCACCTTAGACAGGTCGAACGGCAGCGCCACGTAGTTGTCGCGGAACGTGTTGTTCTGCTCCGGATCGAGCACCTCGAGGAGCGCCGAGGACGGATCGCCATGAATGCCGGCGCCGAGCTTGTCGATTTCGTCGAGCATGAGCACCGGGTTGCGCGTGCCCGCCTTGCGCAACGCCTGGATGATGTTGCCGGGCAAGGCGCCGATGTAGGTGCGCCGGTGACCGCGAATTTCCGCCTCGTCATGCACGCCGCCGAGGCTCGTGCGCACGAACTTGATGCCGAGCGCGCGCGCGATGCTTTGCCCGAGCGAAGTC
>DATIEU010000366.1:0-2029 GCA_035455565.1 Steroidobacteraceae bacterium
GGCAAGCTCACGGCGCTCGATGCGACGAGCGGTGCGGAGCTCTGGTCAGCCGAGACGCAGACCGGCGTGATCGCCGCGCCCGTCTCCTACTCGGTGAACGGCGAGCAATACATCGCCGTCGTCGTCGGCACCGGCGGCTCGTGGGCGGCGACGTTCCCGGGGCCCACGGGCCTGAAGGGCAACGATCTTCCCAACCGCTCGCGCGTGCTCGCCTACAAGCTGCGTGGCACGGCCGAGCTGCCTGCCCCGCCCCCGCCGCCGGCTCGCGTGCTCGCGCCGCCACCGCTGACGGCGTCAGCAGAAACGGTTCAACAGGGCTTCGTGCCTTACATCACCTTCTGTGCCAGGTGCCACGGCGTCGACGCAGTCAACGAGGGCATCCTCCCGGATCTGCGCTATTCGGCCCGGCTCGTCAGCGAGGAAGCATGGGCGAGCGTCGTGCGCGACGGCGCGCTCGCCGCCACCGGGATGGCAGGCTTCGCCCAGGTACTGAGCGCAGCAGAGATCGAGGCGATTCGCGCCTACGTCATCGCGCAGGCTCACGCTGCGAAGGACTGAGCGGCGAGAGCGGAGAGACAAGCACCATTTCGTCGAGCGGCTTGGGAGCCGGGGAGCCTTCGCCATGCGCAATGTCGTGAGTGTTCTGACTCGTGGCGTTTACGTCTTGACGGGGGTCCTCGCGCTCCTCATCGGCATCGTCGCGCTGCTGCCCGGAACCGGGTTGCTACCGACGCGGCTGCACGATCTCGTCTTCGAGTTCGGTGTCAACGATCCGTTGGGCGTTCATGTCGTCCAGGAAATGGCCACGCTCTACGTGCTGCTCGGCGTGATGCTGCTTTGGTTCGCGCGCCACTATGAGCAGAGCGAGCGCTTTCATTGGCTCATGACGTTCTGGACGCTGCTGCTCTTCTGGGTGCACTGGTTCAGCGCTTACGGCACCTTCAACAACGAGCCGCAAGTGATCGTCGACGCGATCCCCTTCGTAGTCTTTCTCGCGCTCGGGCTGCTGCGCCGCCGCTTGGGCTGAACCGTGGTGTGCCGGCGAGCGGTATCAAAGAAGATTGCCGAACATGAACAGGATATTCGTCGCTGCCGCTGTCGCGATCGCGGTGTGCAACGCCGCGCCGCGGACAATCGCCTGTCGTGCCTTTTTGGAGAAGGCTTTGGACCCTAGCCCGGGTAGCCGCTAGACCGTAGGACTTTCGTCCTAGTGCCGTTCTGCGCCTTCGGCGATAGGACTGTTTGGCAAGTTGTGCCGGACGGCCATCGCGACGATAGTGAGACCAGTTCACAGTAGACTCCATGCGCGCTACCCACGGTGAAACGGCGTGACGCGCGCCACGTTCGGCTTGTGCGTGGCGTGGACGATCCTCGGGATTGCCTCGAGCCTGCCGGCGTCCGCGGCGACTCGGCATGTCGTCGTGCTCTACGACGAGAGGCCGGATCTGCCCGGCCTCGCGCTGATCGACGCTAGCCTTTCCGCGACGTTGGCATCACACCCCGGCGACTCCGTTCAGATCTTTCGCGAGGCGATGGACCTATCGCGTGTCGGCTCCGAGGACTACCTGCCGCAACTGCGCGATCACCTCCGCGCGAAATACGCGCGCCTTACGATCGACGTCGTCGTCGCGGTGCTGGGTCCGTCGCTGGACTTCCTCTTGAGCGAAGGGAGCGACGTGTTTCCGGGGACGCCGATTGTCTTTTGCGGGATCGACCCGCAAGAGCTCGGCGGTCGTCCACTGCCGTCGCACGTCACGGGCGTCTTGATGAAACGCGAGTTTCGGTCGACGTTGGAGATCGCATTGAAGCTCCATCCCGATACGCGACACGTCGTGCACGTCGCTGGGACGTCGGAATTCGACCAGCGTCTCCTCAGTCAGGTGAGACAAGAATTTGCCGGCTACGACGGCAGGCTCGACCTTACGTTCATGACCGACTTGCCGTTCGAGCGCCTGCTGCAGACGCTCGCCAATCTGCCGCCCGAGACGATCGTTTTGTATTCGACGCTTTTCCAAGATGGCGCCGGTCA
>DATIEU010000367.1:0-2620 GCA_035455565.1 Steroidobacteraceae bacterium
GAGCGCGTCGCCACCGCGCTCGGTACGCTGCACGACCTCTATCCGGAGGCGCGTTTCCCGCCGATCACGATTGCCGTCGGCCGCGGAAGGCCCGTCGCGGTGGGGAGTCCCGTCAGCGGCATTCAGATTGGCCTCGAAGCGCTATGCGCGACCGACTGGATGAATCCCGATGTCGAAGACCGCTTCGTGTACGTGATTGCCCACGAATACGCGCACGTACAGCAGGTACCGGCCCTGGTCGACAAGGAACATCCCACGGTGCTCGAGGCCTCGTTGATGGAGGGCGCAGCGGAGCTCACGGCGGAACTGATCGCCGGCAAAGTCGCTTATTCGCATCTCGCGGCCAGAACTATGGGTCTCGAAAAGGACATCGAGATCGCGTTCGCCGTCGATCAGGACAAGAGCGATCTGTCGAGCTGGCTCTACAACACGACCCCGGGCAAGCCCGGTGATCTCGGCTACTGGGTCGGGTATCGCATCACCAAGACTTACTATCAGCGAGCGTCCGACAAGCGTCAGGCCTTGCGCGACATCCTGGAGATGAGCGATCCGAAGAGCTTCCTCGCAAAGAGCGGCTGGTATCCCGGTATTCGTCTCGAATAGGGTATGATTCGCGCCCTCCCTTGGCGGGTGCGGGCGGTCTCTTTTCCTGCCCAGCACGCCCGGCGAATACACGGAGAGATGGCCGAGTGGTCGAAGGCGCGCCCCTGCTAAGGGCGTAGGGGTCAAAAGCCCCTCGAGGGTTCGAATCCCTCTCTCTCCGCCAGTTTGTCAGTCCGTCTCTTCGAGCACTGGGCCTCGCGCGCTTGGTCGCTTCGATCGTTGCGGCATGGCCCACGAAAGGCGGCAGGAACCTCATCGAATGCAAGCGAACGCCGAACAAGCCACGCTCAAGTTCTCAATCGCCTTGACCGTGTTGCTGGGCGTGCTCGGTGTCGCAAGCGGAATCATAACCGGGTCGCAAGCCATCATCTTCGATGGCATGTACAGCTTCGTCGACGTTGTGCCAACGGTCGTGTCGCTGCTGGTGGTGAAACTGATCGCCCGAGGAACAAGTCAGCGCTTCCAGTTTGGATACTGGCATCTCGAGCCCTTGGTGGGTGTGCTTCGCAACAGCATTCTGGTCGTGGCCTGCATCTACGCCGCGATCGATGCTGTGAATACGCTGGCCAGCGGCGGGCACGATGTCGAGTACGGGCTGGCCGCATTGTGGGCGGGCATTCTCTGCGGCATCGGACTCGCGATGACGCTGTTTCTGAGCCGGCGCGCCAAGGCACTTCAGTCCCCGATGCTCAAACTCGATGCACGCAGCTGGCTGGTCAGCGCATTCCTCAGCCTGGCGCTCTTGCTCGGCTTTGGCATAGCCACGGCGCTTACGGGCACGCCATTGCAAGGCTGGATCCCATATCTGGATGCAATCGCGCTACTCAGCATGGCGCTCATCATGTTGCCCATGCCGTTGATTGGTTTGTGGCGTTCAATGAGCGACGTGCTTCAGGTGGCCCCGGATGAGCTCGACACCCGAGTTCACACCGTCATGGACAGTATCGTGAAGGAACGCGGATTTCTCGAATATTCGAGCTACATCGCGAAGGCGGGTCGCGGGCGATTTGTCGAGATTCACGTGCTGGTATCTCCCGAATCTCGAATCGATACCGCAACGGCAGATGCGATCCGGCGCGACGTTGCAAAGCGCCTCGATGCGGCCACGCCAAATTTTTGGCTCACCATCGATTTCACAGCGGACCGAGGCTGGCTGTGAAGCCCGGTCGCGCCCTCTGTAATAGACTACTGCGACGGGGGAATCGTCGTATCGAATGGAGGAAGTCCTGTGTCCACTCCTGCCAGACAGATTGATCAGCGCGTATTTGCCGAAATAGGACGGGTTTTCGCTCTCCAGCAGGCTCATCAATGGGAGATGAAAGCCACTACCGCCGAGCAGCGGAAGGAGAAGCTGGGAAAGTTGAAATCGGCCGTGGAAGCTCACGGCGATGAGATCGTGGCGGCGGTGAAACAGGACACTCGCAAGCCCGAAAGCGAAATCAGGGTGACGGAGATCCTCGGCGTCATCGGCAACATCCAAAGGAACATCGACAATCTCGACGAGTGGATGAAGCCGGTCGAGGTGGTTCCCACGCAGAACAAGAATGACAAGGCGAGAATCGTTCACGAGGCGAGAGGCGTCTGCCTCATCCTGGGCCCCTGGAACTTTCCGCTCGGTTTGACCATGGGACCCCTCGCAGCAGCGGTTGCCGCTGGCAATTGCTGCATCGTCAAGTTGACGGACCTCTGCCCGGCAACTGCCAGAGTCGCCGCGAAGATCATCAAGCAGGCATTCGAGGAAAAAGAGGTTGCCCTGTTCGAAGGCGGCGTCGATGTGGCAACCGCCTTGCTCGACCTCCCGTTCAACCACATCTTCTTCACGGGAAGCACGCGAGTCGGAAAGCTGGTCATGGCAGCCGCGGCGAAGAACCTGGCCACCGTGACTCTGGAGCTCGGAGGGAAGTCACCCGTCATCGTCGATGAAAGCGCGGATGTGAAGAAGGTCGCTGCGGACCTGGCGGCAGCCAAGCAATTCAACGGCGGGCTAGCCTGCATCAGCCCCGACTATGTATTCGTC
>DATIEU010000368.1:0-7670 GCA_035455565.1 Steroidobacteraceae bacterium
CATTCCTAGAGAGCTATCCACGATGCCGATCCTAACTTCCGATCATGTTCCGCGCGGCCCGTGGCCTCGGCGTTTCCCCGTCCCGCGCAACTTCAATGTCTCGGCAGAATCCCGAATCGAGCGTGGCACGACTTGGCCGGCCGCGAGCAGCGCAACTCGCCGCCGGAACTTCGAAGTTTATCGCTACGATCCAGAGTCCGGGCGCAACCCCCGTATCGACACCTTCGAGATCGATCTCGACGACTGCGGTCCGATGGTTCTCGATGCGCTCATCAAGATCAAGAACGAGATCGACCCGACGCTCACGTTTCGTAGATCGTGTCGCGAGGGCGTTTGCGGTTCGTGCGCAATGAACATCGACGGCACGAACTGGCTTGCGTGCACGCGCTTCATCTCCGAGACGCGGGAGCCGGCCACGGTGTATCCACTCAACAACCTGCGAATCCTCAAGGATCTCGTACCCGACCTTTCGCCCCTGTATGCCCAGTACGCGTCGATCGAGCCTTGGCTGCAAACGAAAACGCCGGTGCCGGAGCGCGAGCGGCGTCAGTCGCCCGCGGAACGGCGCAAGCTCGACGGCTATTACGAATGCATCCTCTGCTTCTGCTGCACCTCTGGATGCCCCAGCCACTGGTGGAACCCGGAGCGCTTCCTCGGACCCGCGGCGCTGCTGCAGGCTTGGCGCTGGCTAACGGATAGCCGCGACGAAGCCGCAGCCGAGCGCCTCGACGCGCTGGAAGACCCGTTCCGCCTCTATCGCTGTCACACGATACTCAACTGCACTCGCACCTGCCCGAAACACTTGAACCCGGGCAAGGCGATCGCCTCGATCAAGAAGCTGCTGCTCGAGCGCCGAAGCTAGTCGCGATGCTCAACGACACGCGCCCGCTCTCGCCGAGTCTGCAGATCTACCGACCGCAGCTCACGTCCGTGCTTTCGATCTCGCACCGGCTCACGGGCGTGCTATTGAGCGCGGGGGCAATATTCCTGGTGGTCTGGCTCACGGCGGCGGCTGCGGGATCGCGGTCGTATGCAGCGCTCGACGAATTCCTCGGCTCGTGGCTCGGGCTCGCGCTGCTCTTGGCGTGGGCCTTCTCCCTGTTTTTCCATCTTTGCAATGGCGTCCGGCATCTCCTCTGGGATGCGGGTTACGGCTTCGAGCTGCGCACGATCTATGCGTCCGGGTGGGCGGTGCTCGCAGTCAGTGCGCTGCTCACGCTCGCGGCGTGGATCGCGGGTTTGCGGTTCGCCGGATGAGGCCACCTGGAGACGGCAACGCGCGCGCACCGGCGGCCGAACGACGATGAGCCCACAGCGCACACACTCCGATCTAGAGCGCGGGCAAGAGCTCGGCTCGGCAAAGACCGGCGTTGCACACTGGTGGACGCAACGCGCTACGGCCGTGGCGCTGATTCCGCTGACGTTGTGGTTCGTCGCTGCTCTGGTCGGGCTCGCGGGGCGCGGTCACGCGGCCGTGATCGCGTGGCTCGAGTCACCGCTCGCGGCCATCCTGACGATCCTGCTATTGGTGGCGCTTTTTCAGCACATCGCCCTTGGTTTGCAGGTCGTGATCGAGGACTACGTGCATGCCATGAGAAGCAAGCTCGCGGCGCTGCTCGTGGTGCGGCTAGGATGCGCGGCGCTGGCCGTGGCCGGCATCTTCGCCGTGGGGCGTATCGCTCTCGCGCACTGAAGGCCGCCACGGCGCTCCTAAGCGCCATCGGCGAAGGTGGCCGCTCTAGTTTCGCAATTCGCGAACTTGTTGCGGAGTCACGAGCGGCGCATCGTGACCCCAGCTCGTGCGCTCATGATTCACGACCGCTGCCACTTCCTCGTCGCTCAAGAGAGCGCCGAGTGGCGGCATCGGTGCCGCATAGGTAATCCCGTCGATGGCTTTACCTTGAAGGCCGTTCAGAACGGTAAGAACGTGATCGCTTGGATCAGCCGCCGTGACGACAGCGTTATTCTTCAGGGGCGGAAACACGCCGGGCAGTCCTTCTGCGCTGATCTGGTGACACGACGCGCAGTTGGTTTCATAGACCTGCTTCCCCAAACCTCGCGAAGCGTCAGAGGCCCCGCCGACCGGCGTAGCCTCACCTGCTCCAGAGGGAAGCGACACCGCTGCGACCAACTGCGCCTCATGTTCTTTGTAGGTCATTCCCAGGTACCACATTCCCCAGGCAAACACGACGAGAAAGATGAGCCATGCCCAGGTAGGAATGGGTGCCGGTGTCTCGATCCGCATCGGCTCGAAGATGTCGCCGACCCTGCTCGAGTAGGCGTTCGCCAAAACGGAGATCTGGCCGGTGACCGAATCGCCATCGCGAAGGCCGTGCACGGCAATGCCGGGGCCATTTCGCACGGCGAACTCCATCTCGCGGACGCTCGTCGCTCCATCCTCATCGATAGCTTTGAGCACCAAGGTGTGCCGGCCGTCTTCGAGCTTCGTGGTATCGAGATTGAATGTCTCGGGCGGCTCGATCACCGTGAGTGGCGTCGATCCTCCGTCGAGGTACACCGCGATCTTCATGGCGGGTCTCGGCCGAAATCGTCGAGAATTCGCCGTTTGATGTGCTTCGGTGATTTTTCACCCGGCCAAAACGTGTACTTCACGGCCAAGTAGAACGCCAGGATCACGACGAGCACTGCGCTGGTGACCAGCATGAGGTCAACGAACGAATGAGCCGCGGCCGAGTGGTTCATCGCGGAACCTCCGGCTGCTTCAAGGACTGTAGATACCGCACGACCGCCAACGCTTCCGGCGATGCCACCGCGATCTTCCCGGGTGGCACAAACTGCGGGGGAACGGGCACTACGACATCGGATTCCGCCGCTTCGTCCTTCAAAAGGAAGTACCAGGGATAGGCCGGCATGACCGAGCTCGGAACCACAGCCCGCGGGTTATAGAGATGGATCAGGTGCCATATCTCGCTGGGTTGGCGAATACCCACGTTGGCTAGGTCCGGGCCGGTGCGTTGCGTACCGAGCAACGGCGGTTGCTCTCCCGCGTAGTCGGCGGCCAGCGATTCTCGGCCGTACGGCCGGTCCATATCGAGTCCGCGCACGAACTGCGTATGGCAGAATCCACAACCGTCGTCGAGATACAGTTGGCGCCCGAGCGAGACTTCGGGTGTGCGGGCGGGCGCATCCGCGAGCGGCTTCGTTCTTTGAATCTCGAACGCCGGCAAAATGCCGATGATCAGCGTCAACACCAAATACCCCAGCGCCGCAACCGCGACGAGCGCGCGATGATCGGTGTGGAGGCTCACGCTACCGCCTCGCGCACTTCGTGGGAGATTTCGCGGGGCCGCATCGCCCACAGGTTCATCGCGAACACGACATGGCTCGCGACCATTAGGAGACCCCCGACCGTTCTCCACAACCACATCGGTGCAGAGGCTTCGACGGACGCGATGAACGACTCACCCGCGACCCACGACATCCCTTGAAGAATCCCGGCGGCCGAGATCGACAGCACGTAGATGCTTCCGCCGACGAACGACAACCAAAAGTGGATCGCTATCGCACTCGGACTGGGCGATTGGCCCGTGATTCTTGGCAACAACCCATAGATCGCTCCCCATACCAAGAACGCGACGAAACCGTACATGGCAAGGTGCGAGTGCCCGACGGTGAAGTTCGTGAAGTGCCAATACACGTTGGCGGTACGGAATGCTTCGATCGTGCCCTGCGTGGACACCAGCGCATAACCCCACACGCCGACGAGGATGAAGATCAAGGGATAGCTCCGGCGCACTTGCGCCCACGAGCCGTGCGCGGTGAGAAAGAAATTGCCGGAGCCCGACCAGACGGGCACCATCATGCCGACACTGAACAGGATCGCCGTCGTCTGCAGCCACCATGGCACCGGGCTGAAGATGAAATGGTGGGCGCCGATCAACGTGTAGAACAGCATGTTGGTCCAGAAGCCCAGCACGCCCAAGGCGTACGAGTAGATCGGCTTGCCGAGCATTCGGGGCAAAGCGTAGTACGTGATGCCGAGGATCAGCGGCGTGAACCACATTCCGACGCCGTTGTGCATGTAGTAACCCTGGATAACGGTGTTGCCGAGCCCGCCTTGATAGAAAGGCAGATACGCGGTGGCGTACAGAATCGTCATCCAGCAAAACGCACCGAGAATGAACCAATTCGAAACGTAGATCTCGCGCGTCGTGCGCGCAGCCACGGTGCGGTAGTAGTTGTAGCCATTGAGCACCACGCCCGCGCCGAACAGCACTGCAATCGGCCATATCCATTCGCGATATTCCTGTGGACCTCGGGAGATGCCTACGGACAGTGTCAGTAACCCCAGAAGCACCGCCACATTCCAGAGCCCGAGCGCAATCATCGCGAGGCGCGGGCTCCACAGCCGCACTTTGGAGGTGCGCGATACGACGAACATCGCAAGTCCAACCAACGCAATCGAGCTCCACCCCCAGAGCAGCGTGTTCGTGTGGATGGGGCGGATCCGTCCGAATGACAGCCATTCAGCTACCGCAAAGTCCGGCCAGTAGAGTTTCAACGCGGCCAACAAACCATACAGAGTGCCAATGAGCAGCCAAAAGGTTGCCGCCAAGAAGTACGCATAAATCACTCGGATCGTTTCCGGCTCGTGGCCGGGAGGCAGGGCTTGCTTCAACTCGGCTGTCGACTGCGTCATGTTGACTCCGAACATTCTCGGCGAGGGGCCGTTCTCGCGAAACGCGACCCGGCAAGACCAACTTCGTTAGTCGCGCTCATTCTTCGCCGGGGCCGGATCGAAGTAAGACGCGTGCTTGTCGGGAACGTCGTCCTAACTCGCTGCGTCCGCAGGCGGCTCACCTCTTTGCGCCATGACCGGCCCGCGAGGCGCATACATCGCATTGACCGCGACGAAATCCAAAGCAGTCTACGGGACAGACCTCGACGCGATCCACGTCCGTGCACCGAATACACCTGTCTGTGACCACTTGCGTCATGCTTCTCACCACGGAGCCAGCGGTCGCGAGCCCGTGCGTGCGGTAGCTGCAAGAACTCTATATTGATCTATCTGGCATCGGCGATCGCGAAACACGGGGGTTTCGGGTTCTACGTACGGACCGTGCGGGGATACGATGCCTAATGGCCACCCCGATCTACGTTGGCGGGCGCAGAGACCGGTCTCTTGTGGTGGTGAAGCAACGCGAACGGGAGCCGGAAGCCAACCTATGAACGAGTCGGAAGGATCGAAGAAAACGACGCGGCCGCTAGGGCCGATACGCTCCGGATCCGAACAGGACGCGACGGAAAACTCGGCTGCGACTCGGGGCCCGACGATAGCCGAACGCCCTCTGCATGATTACGAGCGAGCGGTGTGCGACCGCAACGACGTTCGACTTGGGCTGCCGCTGCCGATGGGAACCTATGTACGTGGCAATGGAACGAATTTCTCCCTATTCAGCCGGCATGCGAGCCGCGTTCGGCTCGAGCTGTTTGCTCATGCCGAGGATGCCGCGGCCGCCAGGGTGATTGACCTCGATCCGTCGCGCAACCGCACTGGTGACATGTGGCACGTTTGGGTTGAAGGAATTCGCCCCGGCCAACTCTACGGCTATCGCGTAGACGGCCCGTATGAGCCCGAAGAGGGTCATCGTTTCAATTTCGACAGGCTCCTCCTGGACCCTTTCGCCACGGCGATTTCCATGTTGCCCTCGGAGTTCGGTCCGGCTTGGGGACACGATCCACTCCTCCGCGACGAAGATTTGCGTTCGACGGTCGATACCGCCGGTGCCATGCCGAAATGCGTGTGTACTCAAGACGACTTCGACTGGCGTGGGGACCGTCCGCTCAAACATCCGTGGTCGAAGACGGTCATCTACGAAACTCACGTGCGCGGCTTGACGATCCATCCCAGCTCAAGTGCGGAGCACCCAGGCACATACCGGGGCCTCATGGAAAAAATTCCCTATTTCCAACAACTGGGAGTGACGGCCGTTGAACTGATGCCAGTGCAGGAATTCAACGAGCGCCAGGCGATAGGCATCAATCCGCAAACAGGCCGGCCCCTCACGAAATACTGGGGCTACGATCCCATGGTCTTCTGCGCGCCGAAAGCGTCCTATAGCAGCTCGGGAGCATTGGGCCAGCAGGTGTTGGAATTCAAGGAGATGGTCCACGCCTTTCACGCAGCGCGCATCGAGATCTTCCTGGACGTGGTCTTCAATCATACGGCCGAGGGGGACGAGCGGGGGCCGACGCTTTGTTTCCGCGGGATCGACAACGAGATCTACTACATGCTCACGGACGATAAGCGTTACTACAGGAACTACACCGGCACCGGCAACACCATCAACGCCAACCATCCTGTCGTGCGGGATCACATCTTGACCGCGTTGCGCTACTGGGTGATGGAGATGCATATCGATGGGTTTCGATTCGACTTGGCTTCGGTGCTCGGGCGGGGCCGCTCCGGCAACGTGCTGTCCAATCCGCCGCTGCTCGAACGGATCGCGGAAGACCCGATTCTTCGGGATGTGAAGATCATCGCCGAGGCGTGGGATGCTGGCGGGGCGTATGAGGTCGGGAGTTTCTCCGAACGCCGCTGGGCAGAGTGGAATGGGCGATATCGTGATGACGTCCGGCGGTTCTGGCGAGGCGACGACGGGTTTCTCGGTTTGTTCGCACAGCGCATTTGCGGCAGCGCCGATATTTATGCCAAGTCGGGTAAAGGCCCCGAAAGCAGCATCAATTTCGTCACCTGCCACGATGGTTTCACGTTGCAAGATCTCGTGAGCTATCGACACAAACACAACGAAGCCAATGGAGAAATGAACCGCGACGGCGCCAACGAGAATTTTAGCGAGAACTATGGAGTGGAAGGCGAGACAGCGGACGATCGGATCGATTCAATCAGGAAACGTCAGATAAAGAACTTCCTGTTGACCCTGTTGATCTCGCGCGGTGTTCCAATGCTATTGGGAGGAGACGAGTTTCGCCGCACGCAAGGGGGCAACAACAATGCCTACTGCCAGGACACCGAGACCAGCTGGTATGACTGGAGCGCTCTCGAGCGACACCAGGAAATTCACCGCTTCACGCGCGGCATGATCGCCTTGCGCCGCGCGCATCCGATGCTGAGCACCGAGCAGTTCTACACCGAGGCCGAGATCCAATGGTTCAGCCGGCGCGGAGATTTACCCCGCTGGACTGACCCGAAAGAAAAGCAGCTTGCCTGCCTGATCCATGAAGGCGGCCAGCAGGCGCTATGTCTCATGTTCAATGCGAGCACCGAGGCAGTCGACTTTTCTTTGCCCCTCATGCCAGAGGGCACGCGGTGGTACCTCGCTGCAGACACGTCTCACGAAGCACCGCAGGACTTGTTCGACGCGGGCAATGAACCAATCCTCGATCGGTCGCAGCGCTACCATCTCGACGCTCGATCCAGCGCCATTCTCTTGGCGCGCCGGGTTACTTAGGTCGAGGAGCATCAAACGAGCGACGAACACGTAACGCGCGCGGGTATTCCAGGATTGGAGAGCGTGCCGCACGCGGCGGGCGTCCATTCCCTCGCACAGGCACCTCCGCAGAGGATGATCCTCGCGGGGCGCCGCTTCGATTTTTCGCGCCAAGTCGCCGTGATGGCCATCGTCAACCGAACACCAGACTCGTTCTATGACAAGGGCAAGACCTTCGGTCTCGACCAGGCCGTCGCG
>DATIEU010000369.1:0-3777 GCA_035455565.1 Steroidobacteraceae bacterium
TTTCGCGCTGCGATGGAAGGCACCCCGGTGGGCGCGCGTTACGGATCCTGCGCGGCCGCGGTGTACCTGGGGCGCCAGGTCATCGTCGCCGACATCGCCAAGGATGCGCTCTGGGATGAGCGGCGCGAGCTGGCGCTGAAGTTCGGGCTGCGTTCCTGCTGGTCGACCCCCATCGTGGCCGGCGATGGCAGGGCGCTCGGAACGTTCGCCATGTACCGCAAGGCCACCGGCACGCCGGGCCGGCGCGACTTCGAGCTGATGGCGCGCATGACCCAGCTGGCGGGCATCGCCATCGAACGCCGGCGCGCCGAGAGCGCGTTGCGGGCCAGCGAGGCCAAGTTCCGCGGCCTGTTCGAGAACGTCATGGAAGGCGTCTACCAGACGAGCCGCGAAGGCCGCTTTCTGTCCGTCAATCCCGCGCTGGTCCAGATACTGGGCTTCGACAGCGCGGAGGAACTCTATGCGCTCGACGACACCACCAGCCTGTACTGGAATCCCGAGGACCGCGCAGATTTCGTACGCCGCATCGAGGCCGACGGCGAGGTCCGCAATGCCGAGTATCACCTGAAGCGCAAGGACGGCAGCCACCTGGTCGTGCTCGAGAGCGGTCGGGTGGTGCGCGATGAGCACGGCAACGTGGTGGCCTACGAAGGCACAGTCGCCGACATCACCGAGCGCAAGAAAGCGGAAACCGCGGTCTTCGAAGAGAAGGAGCGCGCCCAGGTCACGGTGCAATCGATCGGCGACGGCGTGATCACCACGGACGCCCAGGGCCGGGTCGACTATCTGAACCCGGTCGCCGAGAGCCTGACCGGCTGGGATACCCGCGAAGCGCGCGGTCTGCCCGTGTCCGCGATCTTTCGCCTGGTGAACGACGTCGACCGCGAGCCCGTCGAGAACCCGGTGGTGCGCTGCCTGCGCGAAGCTCGCGTCATCGGGCTGTCGGATCACACCGTGCTCCTGAGCCGGCTGGGGCAGGAGATCGCGATCCAGAACTCGGCAGCGCCAATCCGCGATCGCGGCGGCGAAGTGATAGGCGCGGTGATGGTATTCCATGACGTCAGCCGCGAGCGCCGCCTGCGGCGCGCGCTGGCATACCAGGCCAGCCACGATGCGTTGACCGGCCTCATCAATCGGCGCGAGTTCGAGAGCCGCCTGAACGAAGCGCTCCTCAGCACGCGTCGCGGCGAAAACGCACGTTACGCGCTGCTCTATCTCGACCTTGACCAGTTCAAGCTGGTGAACGATACCTGCGGACATCCCGCCGGCGACCGCCTGCTCAAGCAGATCACCGGGCTGCTGCAGACCCGCGTGCGCGGCTCGGACCTGCTCGCCCGCCTGGGAGGAGACGAGTTCGGCATCCTGCTTTCCGATTGCTCGCCCGACCAGGCGATGAAGATCGCCGACAGTCTCCGCCAGGCCATCCGCGACTACCGGTTCGTGTGGCACGACGGTGCACTGAATGTCGGGGTGAGCATCGGGATCGTGGAGATCACGCGCGACACCGAGAGCATGGCCGCGCTCATGAGCGCCGCGGATGTCGCCTGCTATGCGGCCAAGGATGAAGGACGCAATCGAGTGCACGTTTACACGCACGACAACGTCCCCGAGCGGCATCGCGAGATGCAGTGGGTGTCGCGCCTCACGCGCGCCTGCGACGAGGGCCGCCTCGAGCTGTACTTCCAGCCGATCGTGCCGATCGGCACGAACCGCGACCCGCGCCGCAATTTCGAGCTCCTGCTGCGCATGCGCGATGAGAACGGCGGGCTCATTCAGCCGATCGAGTTCATTCCGGCGGCGGAACGCTACAACGTCATGCCCGCCATCGATCGCTGGGTGGTGCACCACGCGTTCACATCGCTCGCCCACCTGGTGACGGACCCGCACCCGCCCTATACGGTGTCGATCAACCTGTCGGGCACTTCACTCAACGACGATCGCTTCCTCGAGTTCTTGATCGGCGAGCTTTCCAACAGCGCTTTGAGCCCGGGGGCAATCTGCTTCGAGATCACCGAGACGGCGGCGGTCTCCAACCTGGCGAATGTCGTCTACTTCATGCGCGAGCTGAAGAACCGCGGTTGCCGCTTCTCGCTCGATGATTTCGGCAGCGGCCTGTCCTCGTTCATGTACTTGAAGACCCTGCCGGTCGACTACCTCAAGATCGACGGCCAGTTCATCGAAAACGTGACTTCCGACCCGATCGATCGCTGCATGGTCGAGGCGATCAGCCAGATCGGGCGGGCCATGAACATCCAGACGATCGCCGAGCGGGTCGAGACGCGTGCGGCGCTCAACGAGCTGGCGCGGCTGGGCATCGGCTATGCCCAGGGTTTCCACATCGCCATGCCCGAGTCGGCGGCACGGTTTCCGTTTGCCCGGCGGTCCGCGCAATCGATGCGGCGCCTGGCGTAGACTGCGCACCTTTCCCGCGGACATGTACAATTTGGCGCGATGAGATCGGTCGCCGAGTCCTCCACTTCGCATTCCAGCCACCTACTGATCGCCGCCGGCGATCCGCCGCCGTACAGCGAATTCAATCCGCACGGCCGGGCACCGTTCCTGCTGGTCTGTGACCACGCCAGCCGCGAATTTCCTATGGCCCTCGCGCGCCTTGGGTTGAGCGCCAAGGCTGCGCGTCGCCATATTGCCTGGGACATCGGCGCGGGCGACCTGACGCGCGCACTTTCGCAGCTGTTCGATGCGCCAGCCCTGCTGGCGGGATACTCGCGCCTGGTCATCGACTGCAATCGCGCGCTCACCGACCCGAGCTCGATCCTGGCGGCGAGCGATGGCGAGGTCATTCCGGGCAACCGCCGGCTCACCAGCATCGAGCGCGAGCAGCGGGCCCGCATTTTCTTCGAGCCCTATCACGCGGCAATTGGGCTCAAGCTCGACGAGCTGCGCCGCCGCCGGCTGGTGCCGGCATTCATCTCCGTGCACAGCTTCACGCCTGTGATGGGCAAGGAGAGACGCCCCTGGCACGTGGGGGTGTTGTGGGACCGCGACCCGCGAATTGCC
Organism: Steroidobacteraceae bacterium; assembly: GCA_035455565.1. Classification (GTDB taxonomy): domain Bacteria; phylum Pseudomonadota; class Gammaproteobacteria; order Steroidobacterales; family Steroidobacteraceae; genus DATBVX01. The sequence goes on from DATIEU010000369.1 coordinate 3,019, forward strand.
GTCCCCTTGCTCGAGCGGCTGCGCAAGGTGGAAGGACTCCTGGTCGGTGACAACCTGCCGTACTCGGGGCGCCATCCGTCCGATTACACCGTGGCCCGCCATGCGGAAAGCGCGCGCCTGCCGCACGTGTGCCTCGAGATCCGGCAGGACGAGCTCGAAACGCCCGAGGGCGTGGCGCGCTGGGCGCGGATCATGGCCGAAGCGCTGGGGCCGATCCTCGCGGACCCAACGCTACACCGCAACGGGCCCGGAGGAGTATAAAGACCTCAGCGAGGCACTCATGGCGCTCAAGCAACCACCGTTCACGGTGGGCATCGAAGAAGAATACCTGCTGGTCAACCTCGAGACGCGCGATCTCGACAACGATCCCCCGGCCGCGATGCTCAGGGAGTGCACCGAGCTCGGCGAAGGGCAGGTGAGTCCCGAGTTCCTGCGCTCCCAGATCGAGATCGGAACCCCGGTGAGCCGCACCATGGCCGAGGCGCGCGCTCATCTCACGCGCCTGCGCAAGATCGTGGTGGATGTGGGCCGGCGGCATGGCCTCGCGCCGATTGCGGCCTCGACGCACCCGTTTGCGCGCGCGATTCAGCAGAAACATACCGACAAGGACCGGTACGTCGCCCTCGCGCGCGAAATGGCCGCCACCGCGCGACGCATGGTGATCTGCGGCATGCACGTGCACGTGGGCATCGACGACGACGAACTCAGGATCGATCTGATGGGGCAGATGGGCTACTTCCTGCCCCACCTGCTCGCGCT
>DATIEU010000370.1:0-5545 GCA_035455565.1 Steroidobacteraceae bacterium
GAACCACCGACACGCGGATTTTTAGGCGGCTGCGGCGACGACCCAGGGGAACTTACCGACGCGGATTGAACGGCTTAGGCGTAGTTCGCGCGGCGGTAGGCCACGGTGGATCACAGTGGATGACGGTGGGTTGGAAACATCGACGGAAACCTCCAAGCCCATCGTGCCGTAGCGCACGGCCGATTCGGCAAAGGACGCGGGCGGTGCAGGCGACAAGTCGGATCCAGGCCTGCAGCTCACAGCGGCGGAGAGCAGAATCGACACATGCTCCCGCACGCGAGTCGAGCACGCTTCCATGCCCGCAAACGAACTACTTCGCAAACGAATTGCTCCGAATGCACGGCCGTTCGTTACAGCGGCGGCCAGTTGTGCAACGTGGGCGCTCGCGGGGTGTGCGACGACGGTGATTCCTCCGAGGGTTCTGCCGATCCGGTCGAGGTCTTCGTCGTGGACCACGGCAGCTGATATCTGGTCTTGGACGCGGCTGAAGCCAGATGACGAGGTCATCGTCTATTGCGACTGCCCGAATGACGCGTCGGCCGCTGTCATGGCAGCTAAGCTGAGAACATAGGGTCTCACTCGTGTGCGCCCGCTTGCCGGGGGCCTCGACGCCTGGCGCGCCCAGGGGCTGGCACTCGAGCGCCATTGAGCGCCGCTTGCAATACCAATCGACCCATGAGAATTGTGTGCGCGTGCTTCATTTGCATCGCAGTGCCCGTTCCCATCCGACTGAGGCGGCACCGACAGCAAAGGCCACGTGCGTACAAATTGCGGTACCTAACCAAGGTCCGGTACTCAGGAGCGAACGATGCGCGCAGGCATGATCGGGCTCGGCCGCATGGGCGGCAACATGGCGCGGCGCCTGGGGCGGCGCGGAATATACGTGAGCGGCTTCAGCCCCAATGCCGCTGCGCGCACGGAATTGGCGAACGACGGCAACATCGAGGTCTCGAACCGCATCGACGACATGCTGAGCGCGCTCCAGAAGCCGCGGGTCGTCTGGATGATGGTACCGGCGGGTGTCGCGACCGAAGAGAACGTTGAACTGCTGGCGCAACGCCTGGCACCCGGCGACATCGTGGTCGACGGTGGCAACGCGCACTACCGCGACTCCCAACGGCGCGCACTTCTGCTGGCAGGCAAGGGAATCGGTTTCGTCGACGCCGGCGTCTCGGGCGGCATCTGGGGGCTCGAGCAGGGCTATGGACTGATGCTCGGCGGCGCGCGCGATCAGGTGGACGCCATTGCGCCGCTGATTCACGCGCTCGCGCCGGCGCCTGACCGGGGTTGGGTGCACTGTGGGCCCCCCGGCGCCGGCCACTTCGTGAAGATGATTCACAACGGAATCGAGTACGGGCTGATGCAGGCCTACGCCGAGGGCTTTGCGCTGCTCGCTTCGCGCCCGGATCTCGAACTGCCCCTGGCGGACATTGCGCGAGCCTGGTGTCACGGAACCGTGATTCGATCCTGGCTGCTCGAGCTCACCGCGAACGCCTTGCAGGACGAGGGGGCCTTGCGTACGGTCGCGGCGCAAGTCGCGGACTCCGGTGAGGGACGCTGGACCGCTCAGGAGGCGATCGATCTCGGTATCCCGATACCTGCCATCAATGCGGCCCTCATGACGCGCTTTTCCTCGCAGGGTGCCGGCGACTTCAGCGCGCGCCTGCTCGCCATGTTGCGCAATGCATTTGGCGGGCACACGCTCCCGCCGCGGACCTGACTCAGGCGACCGGCGCCGCCTCGCGATCGGCAAAACAGATGGCGCGGTCGCGCCGCACGTGACTCGCCGGTATCTCCGGGTCGCCCTGGAGCAGGCGTGTCAGCACCGCGCGACGCGCGGCGCCCACGGCGAACCACACCACGGTACGCGCTCGGTTGAGCACCGGGAGCGTGAGCGTCAGCCGCCGATGGCGGTCGTAACTCCTGCTCACGGCGACCATGCGCCGTGTTTCCTGGAGCGGAGAATCGTCGGCGAACAAGGACGCCGTGTGCCCATCCGCGCCGATACCCAGATGCACTACATCAAGGGTGGGCGGCTCACCGCTGCACTCGCTGAGCGTCCTCTCGTACTGCGCGGCAGCCACGTCCGGATCTCCGATCTCGACTGGCATCGCATGTTGATGGCGCTGCGGCACCCGACTCGCCAGCGCACTCGCAAGAAATTGCCTCCAGTTCCGTGCCGCGTGATCGAGCGGCACGATGCGTTCGTCGACCTGCAGCAGCTGCACCGCGCTCCAAGTCACTTCCTCTGCGGCAAGCTTCTCGAACATTCCCCACGGCGTGCGCCCGCCGCTGATCGCGAGCGTGGCGTGACCACGCTCGCGCACCGCCTGCATTAGACGCCGCGCGATGAATTCCGCGGCGGCTCGCTCCGCCGTGACGACACTCTCGCTCGTGATCCATTCCATGCGGGCATACGCCCCGACTAGCAACCGATGCCGGGGTTGTGCCAGCCACCGCCGCTCGCCGCCAGTGTCTCGGCCTCTGCCGGCCCCCAGGTTCCCGCTGAATAGCCCAGTGGCGTCGCGCCGTCTCTGCCTGTCGCCGTGATGACGTCATCAACGATTCGCCAGGCGGCCTCTATCGAATCCTGCCGCGCGAACAAAGTTGGATCGCCACGCAGCGCATCGCCGATCAGGCGTTCGTATGCCCCCACCAGTCCCGCCTCCTCGTCGCACATCACAAGCTCGCGCTCGCGGCCGCGCAGGTCCTCGCCAGGTTCCTTGGTAAGAACACCCAGCCCGATCGAGACGCGATCCGGCCCAAGACGAAAACGCACGTGATTCGGCGCGCTCGGGCTCGCGCCGAAAAGCGGATGCGACGGCGCATGGAACCGCACCATGACTTGCGTCGCAGTGATCGGCAGCCGCTTGCCTGCGCGAACTAGGAACGGTACGCCTCGCCAACGCGGCGAATCGATGTCGAGTCGCAACGCCGCGTAGGTCTCGACTTGGGATTGCTGGTCTACCCCGGCTTCGCTGCGGTAGCCGGCATACTGCCCGCGCACCACGCTGCGCAGCTCGAGCGATCGCACTGCCCGCAGCACCTTCGCTTTCTCATCGCGCAGTGCGTCGCTGGTGTAGTGCACAGGTGGCTCCATCGCGAGCAGGCTCACGACCTGCAGTAGATGGTTCTGTATTACGTCGCGAATGGTCCCCAACTCCTCGTATAACTTTCCACGACCCTCGACACCGAACGCTTCCGCCATGGTGAGTTGCACGCTCGCTACGTGCTCGCGATTCCAAAGCGGCTCGAGAAAGGCGTTGGCGAAACGGAAGTAGAGCAGGTTCTGTACCGGCTCCTTGCCGAGAAAATGATCGATGCGGAAGATGCGCGGCTCATCGAACACGCGCGCCAGACAGCGGTTGAGCGCCTGCGCCGATCTCAAATCGCGTCCCAGAGGCTTCTCCACGACCACGCGCGCGCCCCGCGTGCAACCGGAAGCGCCGAGCTGCGCCACCACCTCGCCAAACAGGCTTGGCGGAATCGCGAGATAGTGCAGCGGTGCGCGTGCGTCACCCAGCGTGTCTCGAAGTCTGCGAAAGGTCTCGGCGTTGCGGTAGTCGCCGGCAACCAGGCGCAGGCGGCCGCACAGCGCCGCGAGCGTTGCCGCATCGACCTCATTACCCTGCGCGCGCACGCTCGCGGCGACCCGCTCCTCGAGCCGTTGCAGACTCCATTGTTCACGTGCCACGCCAATCACGGGCGCGACAAAGCGCGCCCGCCGCACCAGGTTATAGATCGAGGGGATGATCTTCTTGTAGGCGAGATCGCCGCTGATGCCGAAGATCACGAGGGCGTCCGAGTCGGACGATTGCGCGCTTGTTTCCGTCATCACCTGCGCCGGTTGTCAATAGGATGAGTCTGCACCATTCCTTGCGATAAATTGTAGCGGTAGCAACGGCGATCGGGCGGTCTTCAGCCCGCCGCATCCGCGCGAAGGTACGCGTGAGATGGCTGTGACCAGAGAAACCACACCCCGAAACGATCTCCGGGAGGGACATCTGCGAATTCAAGATCAGACCTTGGGCGGTTTCGACGCGCGGCTCCAGGACCCACCGATACGGCGGCCGGCCAGTCGTGGCTCGCCAGACAATGCTCCTTCAAAAAAGAATGCGATTGGATCTGCTTGCTGAAAACCGGAATCGAGCGGTCAATTCAAGGCAGGCCGAGTTACGCGACAGCTGATCGGATAGTTGCGGCGATTTTTGGAAACAAAGTGGAAACATTGACTCCGCCGCCATTGGGTGCGCGCGACACGCCCTTGGCCAACTTGGTTGGGAAAGGACAGCTTAGAGTGGTGGCCGGGGGCGGAATCGAACCACCGACACGCGGATTTTCAGACGATGGCAATGACGACTCGAGTGAACCCACCGACCGCGAACAAGGCGCTTATGACGCGCCGGACTCGGTCGTCGTCCAACTACCTGGTCTGCGGCTCGCTGGAAGCCTCCGCCGGGAGGCTTCCACACGAGCGTAGCGTCAAGCACCTGTTACGGCGGCGTGGCCAACACTGCCAGGTCCGCCCGGATTACACCCTCGCCAACTGCGTCGCAAGGCGTGCCGTCGCAATCGGTGTCCCAGGTGATCGTAGCCGGGTGGTCGAAGTCGAAGATCGAACGTGACCCGGCCGCCGGTATCGCGAGCGCGGTGTTCTTGAGAATGGTTTCGACTGCGAGTTGGGTGAGCGCTGGATTCTTTTGCAGCATCAACGCGGCCACCCCGGCAACGTGCGGCGTCGCCATCGATGTGCCGCCGACATAGAAGAAGTTGCCGGCGTTGCCGCCCACAACATCGCCGATGCCTTTGGACCACCACGGCAAATGGTTGTAGCCGGGGTCACCCGGGAAAGGACCACGCACCCAGGAACCGGGCGCGAGCACATCGAGCTGCTGGCCCGCCAGTTCACGGCTGCTGAAGTCGGAGACGTAGACATCACCCACCGCGGTCGGATCAGCGACGTCGCCTGAGCCAGGCAACAATGGCGGCACGTGAACTGCGTCCTTCAGCCAAAACATCCGGTATCGGTTGGCGGGGTCAGGCGAGGTGCCGGGTTTCAACCATTCGCCTGTCCAGCCGATTGAGCCGGCAGAAATCACCGGGGCATATGCGCCCGGAAAGCTCATGCCGGTTTCGCCTTCGTTACCCGCGGCGGCGACAACGATCACGCCGTTGCCGATCGCGTAATCGAGCGCGGCCTGTTCGACGGGCTCAAGCGCCGATCCGCCGAGGCTCATGTTGATCACCATCGGGCTGTAGCCCGCGAGCTTCAGATCGGTCGCGTAACGGATCCCGGCCGCCACCATTTCGCTGGTGCCAAAGACCGCATTGGACGCCGGCAGCGGTCCCGGGTCGTCACATTTCGGCAGCGCTGGAACGTGGTAGTCGGACAGCACACGCACGGGAATCACGGTCACATTGGGCGCAATTCCACGAACGATGATCGGCGGGAGCGAGAAGCCCGCGATGGTATCGAAATTGGAATCGTAGAAGTACCCCAGGATCGTGCTCGCCACGTGCGTGCCATGCGTCGAGCCCGTGGACC
>DATIEU010000371.1:0-2502 GCA_035455565.1 Steroidobacteraceae bacterium
CGTGTCATAAAGCTCTTCCTGCACATTTCGCCTGAGGAGCAGCTCCGCCGCTTTCGAGACCGCGTGCTTAATCCGACGAAGCGGTGGAAACTAAGCTACGAGGACTTCCGCAACCGGGAGAAGTGGAGTGCCTATGAGGCAGCCGCAGACGATATGTTTCGCGAGACCTCAAGCTTCTACGCGCCCTGGCACGCAATACCGGCGAACAGCAAGAAATACGCTCGCGTCGAGGCGCTGCGCGTGATCGCGAAGCGGCTTTCGTCCGGTGTCGATCTCTCGCCGGCGGAACTCGACCAGGAAGTGATTCAACAGGCGCAGGAACTCCTCGAGATCGACCCGACGCTTCTCATGGGTGGGCGGCGCAGCGTGGATTGACGCTTCGTCTGGAGGATTTCCATAAAAGTTAGATCGTCCCGACCGCTGTCGGTGGTCGAGGGGATTGCTTTGGAATTGTGCCGATGGATCAGTTTGGGTGAAGGGGTGGCCGCGGCTATCGGTGTGCCCCCCTGCATGACTTCTCGGTCGGTCCCCGTCCACTGCCGTTTTGACCGATTCCGAAAGTCCGGTCCGATAGACTCCTCAACGTGGCGCCAATACAATCTCGCGCACTGCGTTCTACTACAGGCAACGAGGTCTGGAATCCATCCTGTCATGGAAGCAATGCGAGCCATGACGAAGCAATCACTTCACGGGGCGCCACGTGATCCAACGCTAAGCATGGCGGCAGAACTGGCCGACTTCCAACGGCTGCAGGCACGTCTCCCGGTCATATTCCGTGATGTGTTCCCGGATCCGCAGGCGCCGCGCACTGTGGTGATCCTGCCCAGCCTGTCGCTCGATGCGGAGGTACTGGCAAGGATCAGGGGTGCCCATCATTACGAGGAGCGTATGCTCTGCCTGCTGCTGCTGTTGCGGTTGCCGCGCACGCGCGTCATTTATCTGACGAGTCAGCCGATCCCAGATTCCATCATCGACTACTATCTGCACCTGCTTCCGGGAATCCCGACACGGCATGCACGCGATCGCTTGACACCGCTTGCCTGCCACGAGGCGGCGCCGCTGCCGCTGGCAGCGAAGATCCTGGCGCGGCCCCGCCTGCTCGAACGCATCCGCGCGGCCATCGGCGAAGCGGCGACGGCCCATATGAGCTGCTTCAACGTCTCGGCCCTAGAGCGTTCGCTGGCGGTGCGGCTGGACGTACCCATCTATGGCTGCGATCCGGCGCTGCTGCCGCTGGGGTCGAAGAGCGGCGGGCGCCGACTCCTGCGCGCCGCCGGCGTGGCGGTTCCGGACGGCGCGGAGGATCTGAAGGATGCGCAGCAGCTAGCGGAGGCGCTGGCCGAGTTGAAGCGTCGCAATCCCGCGATTGAAAGGGCAGTGGTGAAGCTCAATGAAGGGTTCTCCGGCGAAGGCAATGCAACCTTCACCTTTGCCGGGGCCCCCCTGGATCGCGGTCTCTCGAAGTGGGTTCGCGGCCGGCTGCCGCAGCTGGCCTTCGAAGCTAAGAGCATGGGATGGGAATTCTACGAGACCAAAGTGACGCAGATGGGCGCCGTCGCCGAGGCCTTTGTCGAGGGCGTCGAAAAGCGCTCACCCTCGGCGCAGTACCGGGTCGATCCGCTCGGCCGAGTCGAGGTGATCTCGACTCATGACCAGGTGTTGGGCGGCCGCTTGGGTCAGGTGTTTCTTGGCTGCCGCTTTCCGGCCGATGCTGCCTATCGCTTGGAGATCCAGGCTACCGGCCTCAGGGCCGCCGAAGCTCTGCGCGATCACGGGGTGCTCGGCCGATTCGGCGTCGACTTCATTTCGGTGTGGGAGAGCGGCGTCTGGCGGCATTACGGCATCGAGATCAACCTGCGCAAGGGCGGCACGACGCACCCATTCCTAATGCTGCAATTCCTGACCGACGGTCGCTACGACCCGACTACAGGCGATTTCCGTACCCCTGCCGGGCGGCCCTGCTGCTACCAGGCTTCGGACAATCTGGAAGCGCCGCACTACCGCGGCTTGACTTCTGAAGACCTCATCGACATCGCCGTCATGAACGGGCTCCATTTCCACAGCGCCACCCAGGAAGGTGTGGCGTTCCATCTGTTGGGTGCGCTGTCGGAGTTCGGCAAGCTCGGACTGGTGGCGGTGGCGGAGACACCCAACCGCGCCAACGCGCTCTACGACGAAACCGTCGCTGTGATCGACCGCAGTGCTGCGTCCGTTTGAGCTTGCGAGCCTCGCAGGGGAAGTGCAGCCAACCACATAAAGCATTCGCCAACGAGGCTGATGGGTCAGCGGTGCGATTGGAAGGAGGACCGCTTCTGGCACTAGGCCGACATCCTTCCTTGCGTTGGGATACGACTGGTGATGAAGGGTAAGCGGACACGCCGCGGCTTTTCCCGCCACGACCGCTCATGACCCAATCCGGGCATCCGAGCAATAGGCTGGGCTCCGACTTAACGACAATTGCTCGTTGCAGCGGCTCATGGCGCTGAGCCTGATGCAGCCTCG
>DATIEU010000372.1:0-11866 GCA_035455565.1 Steroidobacteraceae bacterium
GCATTTGATCAACGGCCTCGTAGATTGGGTGGATCTGGAGCACGACCGGCTGAGAGTAATGGGCCAGCCTGTGACCGTTGCGCCGCTTCCGCGCATTCCAACTGGCGGCAGCATGGAGCTCAACGACGATTCCCGTGAACAACAACGCGTCCTGACGCAGCTGCGGCCTGGAGATCGCGTCGTCGTCAGCGGCCACAACTCTGACTCGGGCGAGATTCTGGCCACGCGCGTTGCGGTTCAATCCTCCATTCATCCCTACGTCATCAGCGGGCGGGTTGAGAGGCCGGATGCGGCCCAACTCCGGTTCGCGCTCAACGCGCTGACGATTGATTACAGCGTCGCGCAGTTGCAAGGATTTGCGAGCGGCGTTCCTGGCGCAGGGGACTACGTCGCAGCATTCGGCAATCTGCCGCCCAATGGCGGGATCTTCGAAGCGAACCGAATCATCCAGTTGGCGGGGAGATTCAGCGGCAGCAGTGGCGCAACCGTCGAAATCGAAGGACTGGTCACGCGTGTCGTTTCGGATGTCGAATTCGACGTCGATGGCCATCCCGTAGAGCTCCGCCGGCCAGCTGTCTGTGGGGATGCAACGACCGATGTCACCGTGGATACGTGGGTCCAGCTCGGAGGCGTTCTACGCTCAGACGGAGCGGTGACGGACGGCGTCACGGGCGCTTACCTGTGTCCGGTGCTGTTTGTTGACGTCGATCTGATTGGACCGATCGACGCGATATCTCCGGGTACGCTTGGCCTCTTGGGCTTTGCGATTAATGATTCGGTGATCACACAACCAGGCGTGGACTTCTCGCAGCTGCGCGTGGGTGACACCGTAAGTGTCCGCGCCACTCCCGGTCTGACGAGTCACACACTGCTGGCCTCCTCGATTACCAGTGCGCAAGCAGCCGACCCAGGCAGCGCGCAGCTCGATACCCGAACCTATAGCCTTGCTTCACCAGCCATCAATGTCGCCGGGCGCGCGATTCTCACCACGCCGGCAACCGTGTATGTCGACCCTCAGGGAATGCCAGAATCGGCCTCATGGTTCTTTTCAAAGCGCTGGTATGTGCAATGCTTCAAGAGAAGTCGGGACCTGTCGCCTCTCCACTTGACCCTCAGCAGGGACGAGAGAGGCCAGTGGCTCGCGACACGAGTTGCTGTTTCGCGTTTCGCCTGCCCGGACTGATATCGGGCGGCGGACAACTCACCTCGGCTTGTCGGCATATGATCCCGGGCTGATGCCCGCGGACCTTCCGATTGTCGAGATCCTGCCAGCGCTCAAGCAGACACTGCGCGAGAGTCGCAACGTCGTGTTGCAGGCGCCGCCGGGCGCGGGCAAGAGCACGGGCGTACCGCTGGCGCTGCTCGATGAACCGTGGATGCGGGGTAAGCGCCTCATCATGCTGGAGCCGCGCAGGCTTGCCACGCGCGCCGTGAGCGGGCGCATGGCGCAGATGCTAGGTGAGCCGCTGGGCCGCACGGTCGGCTATCGCATGCGGCTCGACAGCAAGGTGAGCAGTGCGACACGTGCCGAAGTCGTGACCGAGGGTGTGCTGGCCGCACTCCTGCAGGACGATCCGGCACTCGAAGGAATCGCCTGCGTCATCTTCGATGAATTTCACGAGCGCAGCCTCCAGGCCGACCTGGGGCTCGCACTCACCCTCGACGTGCAGGCAAACCTCAACGAGGAGCTGCGCGTGCTGATCATGTCGGCCACGCTGGCGACTGAACCAGTGGCGCAACTGATCGGCGCGCCGGTCGTGCGCGCCAGCGGGCGCAGCTACCCCGTCGAGACCCGGCACGTGATACCGGCAACGGCGCAGCGCAGCCGCGGCGCAGGCTCGGACGTCGAGACGCTCACGCGCCGGACCACGGCTGCGGTGTTGCGCGCGTTGCGCGAAGAGCAGGGCGACACGCTCGTATTCCTGCCTGGCGCCGCCGAGATTCGCCGCGTCGAAAGCGATGTGCGCGCAGCCGATCTCGACCGCGCGACCGCCGTGCTGCCGCTGATGGGTGAGCTCTCGCAGGAGGATCAGGATCGCGCGCTTCGAACGAGCCTGCCCGGTGAGCGCAAGGTGGTGCTCGCGACCAACATCGCGGAAACCGGTCTCACGATCGAAGGCGTTCGCGTCGTGATCGATTCCGGTTTCTCGCGCCGGCCACGCTTCGATCCTGCGAGCGGCATGAGCCGGCTCGAGACGCTGCGCATTTCGCGCGCTTCGGCCGACCAGCGGCGCGGCCGGGCCGGGCGCGTGGCGCCGGGTGTGTGTTATCGCTTGTGGAGCGAAGGCACCGACCAGGCGCTCGAAGCGTACACGCCTGCGGAGATTCTCGAAGCGGACCTCGCACCGCTCGCTCTCGAGCTCGCCGGCTGGAACGTCACGAGTCCCGATGCGCTGAAGTGGCTGGATCCGCCGCCTGCCGCGGCCTATGCGCAGGCGCGTGATCTGCTGCGAGCGCTGGGCGCACTCGACGCGGCCGGCCGCCTGACGGCGCACGGTCGCGACATGTTGAAGCTGCGCACCCACCCGCGCCTCGCACACATGCTGCTGCGCTCGCGCGCCTTGCACCTGGGCGAGCTCGCCTGTGAGCTCGCCGCGTTGCTGGGCGAGCGCGACCTGTTACGCCGCCAGGACGCGGCGCGAGACGCGGACATGCGGACACGTATCGAGATCCTGCACGGCGAAAGCGCGAGCGGTCCGGCGATCGATCGTGCGGCGCTCGAGCGCGCGCGACGCATGGCTTCACAGCTGCGGCAGCAACTGAGCGAAGTGCGTGGCAGGCGTGCCTCTCATATCGAGCCCCCGGATCAGGTCGGCGTGTTGCTGGCTTTGGCGTACCCGGACCGGATCGCGCGTTCCCGCGAGCGGGGGTCGGGCCGCTACGTCTTGAGCAACGGTCGCGGTGCACGCTTCGCGGAGGCCCAGTCGCTCGCGCGCAGCGAATTCCTGGCAGTGGCGGAGCTCGACGCCGCGGAGCGCGAGGCGCGCATTTTCCTGGCCGCACCGCTCAGCCGGGAAGGCCTCGAGGAGGCGTTCGCCAACGATATCGAGAGCCGCGCACGCGTGTCCTGGGATGCACGGGAGCGCGCAGTGCGGGCGCTGGAGGAGCGCCTGCTGGGCGTGCTGGTCATCGACGAGCGCGTCATCACGAAACCAGACGCCGGGCAGGCGGCCCAGGCGATGTTGACGGGCATCCGCGAGCTGGGGCTCGACGTTCTGCCATGGGAGCCCGACACGCGCACATTCCAGGCCCGCGTGCGCTTCGTGGCCGCATTGCCGAGGGAACAGGGCAAGTGGCCGGACCTTTCCGATGCCGCGCTGCTGGCCGCCGCTGACGAGTGGCTCATGCCGCGTCTCGAATGCATGACGCGCATCCAGCACTTGTCCCGGCTCGATCTGCGCGCGGCCCTCGAGAGCCGGCTCGATTTCGCGCAGCGACGGCGGCTGGAGAAGCTGGCACCGACGCACCTCGCCGTGCCGAGCGGTTCCCGCATCCGTATCGACTACCTCGACACCGACGCGCCGTCGTTGTCCGCCAAGGTGCAGGAACTCTTCGGGATGGCGGCGACACCGAGCATCGGGGACGGCGCGGCGACGGTGCTCGTGAAGCTCCTGTCGCCGGCCGGGCGGCCCGTTCAGGTGACACGCGATCTCGCAAGTTTCTGGCGCGGCGGCTACGCGCAGGTGCGCAAGGAATTGAAGGGCCGCTACCCCCGGCACGACTGGCCGGAAGACCCGCTCACCGCGCAGGCGTCGCGCGGCGTGCGGCGTCGAAGCAGATGAGACCGCGGGCTATTCCGTCATTGCGAACCGCATGCGCAGCGCCAGGCGCTGGCTGGTCGGTTCACCGTCGATGATCAGCGGCTTGAATTTCCACTTCTTGAGCGCGCGAATCGCCGCATCATCGAACACTTCGGCTGGTTCCGCCTTGGCCACCGACACGTCGACGACTTCGCCCGTTTCGTTCGTTGTGAAGTGCAGGTCGACGTAACCCTCGACCCGGCGGCGCTGCGCCTTCGCGGGATACTCCGGCGTCACGGACTTCACCACCATGTCGTCGCGAACTGGTTGCGGCTTGGCCACGGCGTCAGCCTTGCGTTTCGCCTTGCTGACTGCAGCGGTGGCGGCTTCGAGGCCTGCACCGCTCGCGCCCATGCCGCGCGCCTCGTCGAGCATCTTCTGCGCGACCGCTACATCCTTGCGAGTGGCGGCGTCTTCAGCGCCGGTGAGGAGCTGGGCGCGCAGCGAATCGGTGACCGGGCCCAGGCCTGCGTACGACGGATACTGCGACTTGAGAGCCTGCACGTAGAACAACGCACTGTCCGCCTCGGGGGCGATGAGCTGTCCGGCGGCGAGCCGTTCGCGCGCGAGCCCGGCCAGCCGGTCCGCCTCGCCGCTCCTGGCGCGCTGACCGTTCTTGAGATCACGCTCGGCCTTGGCGAAATCGACACCGCTCACGCCGAGCTGGCGCGCCTGGGTGAGCCACTGCTCGGCCTCGGCGATGTCGCCGCGGGTCGCCGCCACGCTGCTTTTCTGCAGCATCTTGTTGGCGAGCGAGCGCAGGCCTTGTTGCGGCAGCGAGCTCCCGCTGTCGAGCTCGCGTGCGGTGGTGAAGTAGTAGCGTGCGCTGTCCCCGGTCGGTTCGATCAGCTTGTCCTGGCCCAGGCGATCGTTACCGAGCTTGATGAGACTCGCCAGCTTCTGGCTCGCGGCGTCGGCGCGGGCCTGCTCCTGTTGCGCGCTCTGCGTGCGGTCCGCCTCGCGTGCGATCTGGGCCTCGAGCACCGCGATGCGCGGATGCGTGGGCTCGATCGACTTGGTGAGCTTGATTGCGGCGACGGCATCACGCGTGCGCTGATCGAGGAGCGCCGCTTCGGCGCGCGCCAGCATGACTTCGGCCACCCGGTGTACGCCGTCGCGAGCTTCGCCGCTGGCCGGATCGGCCGCGAGCGCGAGCTTGTAGTGCTCGAGCGCGCCGCCGGCCTTGGGATCGATATAGCGGCCGGCCTCGAAGGCATCGCGCGCCTTCTGCAATTCGGTCTCGACGACCACTGCGGGGTCGACCGCGCCCGTTGCCGCGCTGCCGGCGGTGGATGCGTCCACCGGGACCGAATCTTCGGAGCCGCCACGCATGAGGAGCCAACCGGCGAGCACGGCGACCACGACGACCGCGCTGCCGATCGCGGCATACATCGGGCCGCGGCCGGACCTGGAAGCCGCAGTGCTGGCCGCATCGGAATCCGACTTGAGCTCGAGGTGCCGATTGATGCCGGCCTCGAGCACGCCCGCGAGTTTTTCGGCCGCGTCCGCCTTGGCAATGAAGCCCTGCAACTCGCCGTTGTGCAGGAAGCGCGTGAGGCGGGTCTGCTCTTCGGGCTCACCAGCCGCTACGAAACCGAGATCCGGCAACACCTGGCGCAGGCGCGTCATCACCTGCTCGAGCTGGCTCTGCACCAGCGCGAGATCGATCAGCGCCACCGCGCATGGCGATGAGAGCAGCATATCCGCCGCCTGCGTTTCACTGGTCGCGTGCCACACGCGGTTGGGCAGCGTCACGACACGCCGCACCGCCAGCAGAAAGAAGTCATCTTCGGTGACGACGAGGACGTCGATGCCGGCGCCGGACGGCGCGGGCGCAATGGTGTTTACCTGGGTCGAACGCAGAGCTTTGGCGGCGCTGGGTTTCACGACGGAACTCCGGGCCTGACTTAATCGAGGCACACCACCAGCTGCGCGGAGTGGCTCCGCCAGTTGATGGGAATGACGAAGGAACGGGTGTTGCTGGGCGTGACCGCTTGCTCGGGCTGCCCGATGATCACGCGCGGCACCGAGATCATGAACTCGTTGCCGAAATCGCGGCGGGCGTTGCCCGAGATCTGATTGGCTACCTCGCCCACCAGGTCGCACATGTTCTCGTGCGTCATCTCGGTTTCGCCGAGGCGCATCAGCAGCACCGTGAGCATCGGGCGCGAGGCCGTGAAGTACACGATGCCCTTGCGCTTGCCGGCGATGGTGATGATGCCCGTGTACTCCTGGATGCCGGGCGCGCCTTCGTTGACGAGGTACGGCGAACCCACCGAGGCCGGCTGGTTGGCCGCGGTCTGGAAATAGTGGGTGGTGCCCTCGACGAAGGTTTCCAGCTCGACCTTGGTCATGCTCATCACAGCGCTCCTCTCAACAGCTCGTCGAGCGCATCCGTCAGCTGCCGGTCCGTGAACGGCTTGCACAGGAAGCCGTTGGCGCCTTTCTTCATCGCCTCGATTGCGGTGGCCTTGTCGGCGAGCGCGCTGATCACGAGGATCAGCACGTCCGGGTTCATGGCCACGAGTTGTTCCACGCACTCGATGCCGTCCATCTCCGGCATCGTGATGTCCATCGTCACGACGTCGGGCTCGGTGCGGCGGAAAAGGTCTACCGCCTGCTTGCCGTTACCCGCGGAACCCACGAACTGCAGCCGCGCACACTGGTGCGAACGCTCGATCTTGCGACGCATGACGTTCGAGTCGTCGACGATCATGAGCTTCAGGGGTGCGGCAGCGTTCAATCGGTGCTCCTTTGCTTGTTACCGGACGAGCGGCCTTAGGCGGCCTGCGCCTTCGAGGCCACCGGCAGCCAGATACGGAAGCGCGCGAAGCGGCCCTCGGTGGTCGAAACCCCCACCTTGCCGCCGAGCTCCTGGATGAGGTTGCGGACGATGTCCATGCCGACGCCGCGCCCGGCATCCTTGGTGACCTCGCTCTGTGTCGAGAAGCCCGCCATGAAGATGAGTGACAGCGCCCGACGGTCGTCGAGCTGTGCCGCCTGCTCCGGCGTCAACAAGCCACGCTTGACGGCCGTTTCTTTCAGCCTGGCGGCGGACAGCCCGCGACCGTCGTCCTGGCAGACGAACTCGAAGCCCTCGGTGCCGCGGTCCTCGAACTTGATCGTGACGAGGCCGGTGGCGCCCTTGCCGGCGCCGCGACGCTCATCGGGTGACTCGATGCCGTGCGCCACGCTGTTGCGCACCATCTGGATGGCGATGTCCTTGATCGCGCGCCGGTAGTCCTTGGGCACCGTCTCGAGGCCCTGGCAATTCACTTTCACCTGCTTGGCCATTTCACGCGCGATGCGCTCGGCCAGCGATTTCAGGCTCGACTCGAGCGAGCTCGCGGCTTCGGCGCCCTCGGCCATGCGCTGCAGGAGTGCCGGGGCCGGCTGCACCATCGTGCCGGCCGGTCCGGTAATTCCGGTGTCGTGATCGTCGTGCAGGTGAGGCGCAACGCCGCCGTCGTGCGTCATCGCGACGCGCAGGTCGGCGAGTCGGCCGACCATCTCGCGCACCTGCGCGAGGTGGCCGAACAGATCGTCGAGCTTGACCACCAGCGGCAGGAAGTCGTTGCCGCTCAGGCTCGCGCGCTTGCGCAGGTCGGCGAGCATTTCCTCGAACGCGTGGGCGCGCGACTCGACCGTCTTGAGACCGAGCGCCGCCGCTTCGCCCTTGACGCCGTGTATCTGGCGGAAGATGCCGTCGAGCTTGGCGCGGAACGCCGTTTCCTCGCGCGCCGGTTCCTTGAGGATCGAGTTCACCATCTTCATGGCGACCTCGCTCTCTTCGAGGAAGCCGGTGAGCTGGCGCGGCTCGACGTGCAGGATGTGCAGCAGGAGGTCGAGCTGTGCCTGGGCCTTCTCCTGGGATTCAAGCAGCTCCTTGGCGAGCTCGACGCGGCGCGTGACATCGATGACGGTGACGAGGAGCCGCGACATCTGGCCCTCGGAGCGCACGCGGTTGAAGTCGAATTCGAGGAACGACGTGTCCATCGTCCCGGAACCCGTGTCGAAGCTCACTTCGACTTCGGCGAGCGGATTGATGGTCTTGATGAGCTTCTCGTTGACGCGTTCGCCCCACATCAGCTTGACGTACTCGAGCGCCGTCTCGAGCGTCTTCTCGGGCACGATGCCACGCAACAGGCTCTCGAAGGTCTGCCGTTCGAAGTCCTTGCGATGGAAGATGCGCTCGAGCGCCTCGGAACGCTCCGAGCCGACCTTGAGATCCTTGTCGAGGAGGAACAGACCCTGGTTGACGGTGCGCAGGATGTCGTCGGTCTCGCGCTTGGCGCGCAACGTCGCGGTCTCGCGCTTGCTCGCCTGCCCGATCAGGAAGAGTGCGACCAGCAGGAGGACTGCGCCTCCCGCGAGCGCACCGAACAGCAACGTGCGCAGCTGGCTCGAGCGCGCCTGGGTCTCGGCTTCGACGCTCGCCGCCAGCTCACCGATCAGGCGCGACATCTGCTCGTGACGTGCGAGCCCGAAGCGCGCGGCCTCATTGAGCTCGCGGTTGAGCTGCAGACCCGCGGTGCTCAACTGCGTGCCGCGGGCCGCGGTCTCCACGTACGGATTGGCCTCGAACGCCACGATGGGCTTGAGCAGCTGGTGATACTCGCCCCACACCTGGCGCAGGTTCTGCAGGCGGCGCTGGTTGCTCGCCGAGGCGAGCGGCGCGAAACCGCTCATGCCCGTCTCGGCGGTTGCATGACCATCGAGCTTGGTGAGCGCGGCGTCGAAGCTCTTGACCGCGCCTTTCAGTTCGCTCAGTCCGCGGCCGAGATAACGGCGCGCGGCGAGATCGGTTCTGACGAGTTGCGCGCCGGCGGCGATCACGCGCGGCTGGTAGCGCTGTTCACTGACGTCGCGCAGCGCCGCCATGCTCTGGGCGGTGCGTGCGGCGAACAGGTAGTTGATGGCCAGCACAGTGCCCGCGGCGGCGAGGAACAGCACCAGCACCGCGACCAGCCCTTTGTATCTGCCCAGTTTGAACATACCCATCGAGCCAGCTACCTCGAATCGTTGATCCCCATTTGCGCGCCGGCCGCGCGTTTCTCGAACGCCATTGCCCGTCGCGCGCAGCCGCCCGTTGCTGGGCCTTCCGGGACCGCAGAAACGGGGCTAAACGGCCGCTATCTTTGACAATAGTCGGCTGAGTGGATGTGGACGCAGGTCAGATTTCTGGGGGTCGAAACTCGAAGCAGTTCATAGTTCCGGCAGGTTGCCGGCAGGGGTGGGACTACTTGGCCTTCAGGGCGAGCAGGAAGTCGCTGGCGCTCTGGAAACGTTCTGCCGGGCGCTTGGCCAGGAGGCGGTCTACGAGCGGCTGGTGGCGTGCGGCGGGGCCGGTGAGACGTGGTACCGGCGCGTGCTGATGCTGCGCCAGGATGTCGAATACGGTGCGTCCCTGGAACGGTTTCTGCCCCGTGAGCAGCTCGTAGAAGATCACACCGAGCGCGTAGAGATCGGAGCGCTCGTCCGACGGTTTTCCTTCGCCCTGCTCGGGGCTCATGTAGTAGGGCGAGCCGCGAATTTCACCGGCGCCCGTGAGCGCTTTGTCGCCGGTGAGTTCCTTGGCGAGGCCGAAGTCGATCAACACCAGCGTGTTGTCGGCACGCAGCATCACGTTCGCGGGCTTGAGATCCCGATGCAGGATGCCGGCGACATGAATGACGCGCAGCGCTTCCGCGATCTGGCGCGCGTAGTCGAGCGCCTCGTCCTCGGTCATCGGGTTTTGCATGCGCGTCCTGAGGTCGCCCGCCGGAAAATACTCGGTGGCGATGTAACTCAGCTTCCCGGTCGAGCCGAAGTCGTACACCTCGACGATCGCCGGGTTCTTCATCTGCGAGATGATCTTGTACTCGCGCGCGAAGCGCTCGAGATCGGCGCGCGTGCCAGCGCTCTCCGCCGCGCGGCGCAGCACCTTGAGCGCCACGTTGCTGCCGATCTCCTGGCTCGAAGCCAGGTAGACAGCCGAGCGATCCGACTCGGCGAGCGTCTGCAGCACGCGATAGCCGGTGATCTCGGCCGGCAGCTCGCCGGGGGAGGCCGAGCGGCGCACTTGTGCGCGTCGCCGTTCGACACCTGGTGCACCGCGCGACTGTATCGCCGCGCGCATGCGCGCCGCGAGCAGCGGCGGCGAGATCAATCGCACCGGGATGTAGTCCGCGGCACCCGCACGCACCGCATCGACGGCTGTCATCTCGTTGCCGCCGCGGGCGAGTATCAGGATGGGCGCGCCGCAGCCGCGCAGTGAACCCACCAGCGCCTCCGGTCCGCCCGTCGCGCGATCATGATCGTAGCCGACGAGCAGTGCGCTGTAAGCGGCGAAGGTGACGACGGTCGCGGGGTCGGTGGGCACGGGACCGGCTTCGATCTGCGCTTCGGCGAATGCGATCTGCAGGTCGCCCTGGACCTGGCGGCGCAGCGCCTCTTCGAGGCCGAGAATGAGAAAGCGCTGCGTCATCGGCGATGAAGGACGGACTCCCTGAGGCGCGCGATCATGGCACACCCCGCGCGGGGAGTTAGCGGAGACGGATCACGATCTTGCCGAAGTGATTGCCGGATTCCATGTACTGGAAGGCTGCGGCGGCATCCGCAAAGTCAAATGCCCGGTCGATGACGGGCTTGAGCCGGTGACGCGTCAGGAAAACGTTCATGGCCTCGAAGTCCGCGCGCGATCCCACGTAGATGCCGCTCACCTGGATGTTACGGAACGGCAGTGCAGCGGCGGGAATCTGCGCGCCCCAGCCGCTCAGCCCGCCGATGTACGCGACGTGGCCATCGTAGGCGAGACTCGCGAGCGCCTTGGGGAACGTCGCTTCGCCGCCGACCTCGAGCACGTGATCTACGCCCGCGCCGCTCGTGATTTGCAGCACGGCCTTGTCCCAGTCGGGCGTCGTGCGGTAGTTGAGCGTTTGCCAGGCGCCCAGCTGCTTCGCACGTTCGAGCTTGGCGTCGCTGCTGCTGGTGATGATGGCCTTCGCCCCAGCTGCGACGACGAACTGCAGTCCAAAGATCGACACACCGCCCGTCCCTTCGAGCAGGACGATCTCGCCGGGCTGCACGTTGCCGCGCGTGAAGAGGCCATTCCACGCGGTCACGCCGGCGCACGGCAGCGTCGCCGCTTCTTCGAAACTCATGAACTCGGGAAAGCGCACCAGCCCGTCTTCGTTGAGCACAACATACTGCGACAGCATGCCGTCGATCGCGCCACCGAGCGCCGTGGTCACGGTTTGTGCAGTCGGCTTACCGGCGAGCCAACTCTGGAAAAAGATCGCCGCCACGCGATCGCCGGGCTTGAAGCGCGAGACGTCGGCGCCGATGGCGGTCACTTCGCCCGCGCCGTCCGACAAGGGAATGATCCCGGACAAATCGCCACCGCCATATTGGCCGCTCAGCACCAGCAGGTCGCGCCGGTTCAGCGATGTGGCACGCACGCGCACTACGACTTCGCGCGCACTGGGCGTGGGCACCGCTGCTTCGCGCAGCGCCAGCTGGTAGCCCTCGCTGGTCTTCTCGAGCCGGTACTGCTGCATGCGCGCCGGATCCGCGGCCGCTGGCGCGACGCCGGCAATCGCCTGAAGTCCTGCAATCAGCAACACCGCCGCGAAGATCAGCCGTTCTTTCATGTTCGTCGCTCCGCGCGTGGTTCACGGGTGGCGTAGTGGAGCACGCGCGAATTGAATTTTCTACACGGAATGCAGCGAGTTGATGACGCGTCATTCGCGTCGGTCCAGAATGGCATTCACGACGTAGCGTCGACGGCGAGGTGGGGCGCCGTGGCCGGCCCCACGCGGGGAATAACTTGAACGACAACAAACAAGACTCGAAGCAAGAATCCCTCTTGACCGGTGTCGATGGCCTCGATGACGTGCTGCAGGGCGGATTTCCGGCGGGCCGCCTGTACCTGATCGAGGGCGATCCCGGTTCGGGCAAGACGACGGTTGGCATGCAGTTCCTGCTGGAGGGCGCGCGACGTGGAGAGCGATGCCTGTTCATCACTCTCTCGGAGAGCGAGGACGATTTGCGCCATGCCGCGGCCGCGCATGGCTGGAAACTCGATG
>DATIEU010000373.1:0-15625 GCA_035455565.1 Steroidobacteraceae bacterium
CAGATCAAGAACCTGCAGCTGGAGCTGCAGCGGCAGCGCGCCGAACTGGACCGGTCCTCGGGTGAAGATTCAGGGCGCTCGGTTTCCTCGAGCGATCGGGAAGTGCAGCTGCGCCGAAAGCGCGGCGCGGATCCGCCGCCGATGCTCCGGAGGGGGAACGGAGGTGGAGCGACGAAATGACGTCACGACAACACAAATCGGCCATCGCAGGGACGCGGCCAGAAAACCGCAAGACGAATCGGACACGCCAGCCGAAGGAACGCAGCGCGCCGCTCACGACCGTGGTTGTGCTGCGCCTGTATGTCGCGGGGGGCGCGCCGAATTCAGTGCAGGCCATCGCCAATCTGGCGGCGATCTGCCGGGAACACCTTAAGGACGGTCACAGGCTGGAAGTGGTCGACGTCCTGGAGGATCCGCAGCGCGCCATGGCCGAAGGCGTTCTGGTCACACCGAGTCTTGCCAAGGTGTCTCCACTACCCGCCGCGAAGGTTGTCGGAAACTTGAGCGACAAGGCCAAAGTGCTCAACGCGCTTGGGCTGAGGCGCTAGTTCAGTGAACCCGAATTCGCGCCAGCTCCCGCGCGGAGCAAGTCGAAGAGGGGCGGAAGCGATCGCGAGCCTGCAGGATGCATTGCTGAGGCTGGACAAGGGAAGTCCCGAACAGCAAGCCGTGGAGGCAGGCGAGATCGACGCCATCATCGACTATTCGAGCCACAACGTCATCCTGTTCCCCGCCGCGCGGCGCGCGTTGCGCGAGGTTGCAGGAAGAACGTTCGTTGCAGACCCAGAGTCGGTTGCGAATAGCCTGCTGGCTGCGCTACCCGTGACGGAGTATCGACGCCTGCTTGCCGGACTCGTACCCGTGACACTCAGGTTCGGCGCTGTGCTTTATCAGCCCGGCGAGACGATTCGACATGTCTACTTTCCTATCGACTGTGCCGTTTCTCTACTGACGCCGGCAGACGACGGCCGGGCGATGGAAGCCGCGCTCGTCGGTTATGAAGGCATGGTCGGAATTCCGCTCGTTTTGGGGGTGGACATATCGAGTGTGCGCGCGAGGGTGCAGGCAACCGGAATAGCCATGCGAATCGAAACGGAGCACTTTCACAAAGTATTTCTGCAATGCCCGTCATTGCAGCGTGTGCTCTACCGCTACGCCCATACAAAGTTGACTCTGGCCAGGCAAACCGGCGCGTGCAACAGCTTTCATGCCGCCGAGGCGCGCCTCGCCCGCTGCTTCCTGCTCACAAGCGATCGCGTAAGGTCAGAACAGTTCTTTCTTACGCAGGCGTTTCTTGCTGAAACGCTCGGAGTGCGACGCGTAACAATCACGGAGGCCGCCGGCCGCCTCCAGCATCGCACCCTGATCAGCTACAGCCGCGGCAAGATCAGGATTCTCGACCGCAGGGGCCTCGAAGCAGCTGCTTGCCCCTGCTATTCGAAGAACAGCGAGCTACTACGCGAGGTGATGTAGCACTGAGGCGCACGCATCGGCCTGTGTGCGATACCGCACGGACAGGCTTCGCTTACCGGATAGCCTGTGCGCATCGAGGAAATGCCCCTCGCGGGCAGGCTTACGGACATGAGGCACTTTTCCGCTCCAGCCCTCTTTGAGGGCATCAAGCATCCGCACGCCGGCCACACGCGCCACCACGGAATCGCGGATCTGCTGCGCGCGCAAGTGCGACAGGCCCGGGCGGTACTGACTCAGTTCAGGGATCTGTTCACGGCACATCGCGAGGCAGCGCAGGATGCGCAGCGGCACATCGAGATGCTCGCGCGGAGCAATGCCCGGCTCACGAAGAAACTGGTTCGGCTAAAGCGAGACGCAGCGCAGGCGCGCCATTTCGCCTATCACGATCAGCTGACCGGGCTGCCCAATCGCAACCTGCTGATGGACCGGCTCACACAGGCGTTGGCTCAAGCCGCACGACAACACAAGCAAGTGGGGCTGTTGCTTCTCGACCTCGATCAATTCAAGAGCGTCAACGACAGGCTCGGACATGCTGCGGGAGACCAGGTCTTGCAGGAGGTGGCGGGGCGGTTGTCGGCCTGTATCCGCAGTTGCGACACCGCTTGCCGCTATGGCGGCGACGAGTTCGTGATCATGCTGCCGGAAATCGACGGCCGGGCAAGCGTGGAGGCCGTAGCAGGCAAGATTCGCGCGCGCCTGTTCGCGCCGTACATGCTCGACGACCGGGTCATCGTACTAACGGCGAGTATTGGCATCGCCGTCTATCGGTCCGACGGGCGCGACGGTAGCGAGTTGATCAGAGAGGCCGACAGCGCCATGTACCTCGCAAAGGCGCGCCGCGACTCTGTCGCCCGCTCTCACTAGGCCGCGAAACGCTCGTACGTGGTCTTGTCCGCTACGTAACAGCCGCACGAAGCGGCTTCGAGGCCGCGCCCGTTGAGGATCGTGACGTCGCCGCGACCGTAGCGGATGAGCTTGCGTCTCTGCAGAGAACTGGCCGCTCGGGTCACACCTGCGCGACGCACTCCCAGCATGTAGGCAAGGAATTCATGCGTGACATGAAACTCATTCGAGTGTGCCCGATCGCGAGTCATCAGGAGCCAGCGAGCCAAGCGCTCCTCGACGAGATGGAAACGGGTGCAGGCGGCCGTCTGTGCCAGTTGGCTTCTCATTACGTAGAGATAGCGCTTCAGCGACTGGCGCAGCGCCGGGCTGCGTTCGAGCTCGCGGCAAAATGCCGCAGCGTCCATTCGCCAGGCCGAGCCAGCGCCCTGCACCACGCAGTGCAACGGTGCCACACTCACGCCGAGTATCAGGGAAACTCCCACCATGCCCTCGTTGCCGACGAGTCCCACTTCGAGACGGGAGTTTGTGTCGATCTGAGTGACCAAAGAAATGAAGCTGTCTATCGGGAAGAAGACGTGGCGAATGCGCCCGCCAGACTTGCACAGCTCATCGGCAAAGCCGAGCTCCACTCTCTCGCAACGCGCCAGCAAATGCCGGCGATCGCGGCCCGGTAGAGCAGCGAGCAGAAGGTTATTTGAAAGTGCACGCATCGGCTCGCAACATAGCCGATGGCAGCGCAAGTATCTGTTCGCTAGACCACGCAACTGAACCGGGGGCTGGGGGCGTTCGCGGTCTCAATGGGCCGCGCGCTGGGGCATCAGACGATCGGTTTCTTTCTTGACCACGGCATAACACTCGCAACACAGCGCTTCCAGCTTTGGCCGGTCCAGCACCGTGATCTGCCCGCGGGCATACTTGATCACACCGAGATGCTGCAGCTTGCCGGCAGCGTCGGTGACGCCTTCACGGCGAACGCCGAGCATGTTGGCGATGAGTTCCTGGGTCATGGTCAACTCGTTGGAAGGCAGGCGGTCGAGAGAGAGCAACAGCCAGCGGCACAGCTGCTGATCTACCGAGTGATGCCGGTTGCAGACGGCGGTCTGGGCCATCTGTGTGAGCAGGGCTTGCGTATAGCGCAGCAGCACATGGAGCATCTGTCCGTGACGGTTGAACTCTTGCTTGAGCCGGTATCCCGTCAGCCGATAAGCGGAGCCGGCACTCTGCACGATCGCCCGGCTGGGCGTGGTCTCGCCCGCCAGGAACAGCGAGACGCCGATGACACCGTCGTTGCCTACGACCGAGATCTCCGCCGACGCGCCGTCCTCCATCACGTACAAAAGCGACACGATCGAATCGGTCGGAAAGTAAGCGTAGCGCAGGTGGTCGCCGGACTCATACAAGACCGCGCCGAGCGGCATCGGGACGAGCTGCAGGTGCTGATAGAGCCGCTCACGCTCCGGCCCCGGCAGCGCAGCCAGGATATGATTTTGTTCTGGATGATGAGTCTCTGGCACGGAGAGCATCACCATGCTCCACTAGAGCGACATCAAGCGAAAGCAGTATAGGGCGCGCATCGTCCGTTGTGTACTGCACCGCACAGAGCCCCAGCCGGTTTCAGAATTTACTGCCTACTGGTCGTAGCTGACTCCGCTGGCTTGGTGACATAAGCGCGGCAGCGCACCGACGCTGCGATGCTTCACGAGTATCGTTCACCGGCTAAGCGAAACGTGCGGTTCCGACGAAGCGGGGCAGCAGGTGCTCAGGAAAACCTCCCACATTCTTCGGGTACGGTCATCCGACCGCCTTCAACACGCTTCAACCCCTTTTCGCAATGGAGAATTTCTATGTTCAAGCATTCCCGCAATCTACTACTCGCGTCGGGCATCGCGCTGGCGTTAGCCAGCGGCGCAGCCGCCGCGGGTACGCCGTCCCAGGAAGTCACTGAGGCACGGCAGGAAACCCAGATCTGGACGACCTATGCGTTGAGTCCTTATCTGCGTTCCAACGACCTCGGTGTGTCGGTGCACGATGGCAAGGCCACGCTGACCGGCAAAGTCGAGGAAAGTGTCAACAAGGACCTCGCTGAGCAAATCGCGCTCGGCGTCAAGGGCATCAAGGACGTGGATAACCAGATCGTGATTCAGGCCGACTACACTCCGCCGGCGCAGTCTTCAGACCGCAGCTATGGCGAAGTGATCGACGATGCGACGATCACCTCCCAGGTGAAGTCGAAGTTGGTGTGGAGCAAGAACACGGAAGGTCTATCCACAAACGTCACCACGAAACGCGGCAAGGTCTCGCTGGCAGGCACTGCCGACAGTGCAGCGACCAAGGATCTCGCCGGTCGACTGGCAATGAACACCCGCGGTGTCGTGTCGGTGGACAATCAGCTCGTGGTCACGAGCCCGAAGCCGAGCGTAGCCAAGACTTCAACGCAGGAAGCCGGTCACGACATGTCTGACGGTTGGATTACGACGAAGGTGAAGTCCACCTTCATGTATTCCAGCAATGTTGACGGTGGCGATATCTCGGTGAGCACCGACAAAGGTATCGTCGCGTTGAGCGGCAAGGTCGACAGCGGCGCCGAGCGTGCCCTGGCAATCGAGCTCGCGCAGAATGTGCGCGGCGTCAAGAGCGTCAATTCGAAGGCTCTCACGCTTTAACTCCCCAGTAGTTCATAGCCGATGAACCGCCGCGCACCCCGAACAACGGGAATGCGCGGCGATCTTTTTCAGCCTTGCGCTCGACGACCGATGACCCCTGCGGTGCTACGCCGGGTCGCCGTGGTTACAGCAGGTCTCATGACTCTTCAGGCTTGCGCGACTCTCCCCGACGCCGGGCGCGATAGGGCAGTACCGCACGCTGAACAAGTGGAATTCGAGGGCGCGCATGGCCCGGTCTCGACAGCAAGAGGTGACGCCATCCTCGTCCGGCTCGAGGGCAGGGGCGGCGACTCCGAAGTGCTTGAGAAACATCTGGCCTACGAGCAGGCGGTCAATGCCGACAGCCCTCTGGTACTGGGCAACAAACTGACTCTGCTGCAAAACGGCCCGGCGACCTACCAGGCGATGTTCGTTGCCATGCGCGAGGCCCAGGATCATATCAACCTGGAAACCTTCATTTTCGATGACGACGCGATCGGCAACCAATTCTCCGATCTGCTGCTGGAACGGCAGGCTGCCGGCGTTCAAGTCAACGTGATCCACGACAGCGTCGGCGGCATCAACACGCCAAGAGCATTCTATGATCGGCTCCGGGACGGCGGCATCCAGGTGCTCGAATTCAATCCGCTGAATCCGCTGACCGGCAACAAGAAGGAATGGCTGGTGAACAACCGTGATCACCGCAAGCAGCTGGTGATCGATGGCCACACGGCATTCACTGGCGGAATCAATATCAGCGACACGTACTCGAGCGCGCCCGCAAGCAAGCGCTCCGGGAAGAAGGGCGAGCCGGGCGGTAACCCCAGCGACGGCTGGCGCGACACGCACATTCAGATCCAAGGGCCGGTGGTCGCCGAATTCCAGAAATTGTTCATGGATACCTGGGCACGGCAGAAGGGCGAGCCGCTCGCGGCGAGGAACTACTTTCCCGAGCTGCAGGCTCAGGGCAACGAGATAGTGCGTGCGATCGGCAGCACGCCGGATGATCCACAGAGCCTGATCTATCTGACTCTGCTGTCAGCAATCAGCCATGCGGAGTTGACCGTGCATCTCACAATTGCCTATTTCGCACCCGATCCGCAGTTGCTCAAGGCACTCACCGACGCCGCGCGGCGTGGCGTGGACGTCAAGCTGGTTCTGCCCAGCTATTCCGACTCCTGGGCAATCTTCCATCTTGGCCGTTCGTACTACACGGACTTGCTGCGTAGCGGTGTCCAGATTTACCAGCTGCGCGGCGCGGTGATGCATGCCAAAACAGTCTGCATTGACGGCGTCTGGTCCACCATCGGTTCAACCAATCTGGACTGGCGCAGCTTCCTGCACAACGACGAGATCAATGCCGTGATTCTGGGCCGCGGCTTCGCCGCACAAATGGAAGCCATGTTTGCCGCAGATCTGACTGAGTCGGAGGCCATTACACTCGATCAATGGCAACGCCGGTCGTTGATGCTGCGACTGAAGGAACGCGCGGCGCGCCTTGGCCAGTACTGGCTGTAGCCTTGCGACACAATCCGCCGCCGGGAAGCGGCGCCTGGCTCCAAGCAGGGAGAATGCCTGCGAGGTTCACCGGCTGGATGATCCGTCTGTTCCTACAGGGCCCAATGTACGCTACCGAACGGATTCTGTTCGCTGCTCAGATAGCCTTGCGCGCATGAACGGCACTTCCACGGGACCTGCGGTGGCGAAGCGGAGATCGATGACGCATGGCATCTCTCTGCAGCGCAAGCCGTGCGACGACGAAACGCTCCCTGCACCGGCGCAAATCCAAGCAGGGGAGGACGAAGGCGGTCCAGCGCGGGCCGCTGCTGACCGGACGACGCCGTTGCGTTTTGACCGATGGGCGTCCGGGCTCGATCACCGGACGCCCATGGTCATTCAGCCGAACCATGCTGGAGAACGGGTTCGCGCCTTGCTGAGTCTCGGAATCGCAACGACCGCGATCATCGCGCTGTCGTGGACATATGCGCTGTCCGGCCCCCAAGCGGAGGAAGCAACCACGGGCATTAGATCCGACAACCCCGAAAGCTCATCGGGCCTCATTGGCCGTGGACTGGAAATTTCCTGCTTGAACACACCCGATGAAGATCAGCCCTGGACGGACACTCCGCCACTGCAGGGAGTTGTGGAGAAGGGGACACCTGCCTACGCCGAGTGCGGGCCAGCAGGCGGTGTGCAGCTCCTGGGGCGTTGGTAAGACGACCCTGATGTGTGTGGGCCGCAATTGGGGTGTCGACGTTCGCCTCGCGAGCTGATGTTCGGCGAGCGCACGAAGGAAATGAGGGTTCCGCCGAGTGCTGCGTGTCAAAGAAAAAGCCCGCACAACTTGCGCCGTGCGGGCTCGAAGGATGAACGTCTAGTTATCGTGCCAGGTCGCTGGTCACCACGGCGGGGGGCGGATTGTCGATAATCACCTCGACACGTCGATTCTGCTGCCGGCCTGCTGCGGAGTCGTTGCCCGCGAGCGGCTGGCTTTCACCCTTCCCTGCTGCGGCAAGGCGCATCGAGCCGATGCCCTGCCCCATCAGATAAGACTTCACTGAATCGGCACGGCGCTGTGACAAACCCATGTTGTAGTCGTCGCTGCCCGCGCTGTCCGTATGGCCCTCGATGAGAGCGCTGCGATCCGGATAGTGGTTGAGAAACGCGGCCAGCTTGTCAAGGCTGTTGGTGGCGCCCACTTTCAGATCGGCCATACCAGTCGTGAAAAGCACATCTCCGAGCGTGAGCACCAAGCCACGGTCTGTCGGCCTGGCCTCTAGCTCGTCGATCTGCCGCTGCAACTCTTCGGTCTGTTGTTCAGCCGAGCTGCGCACTGCGACCGTCTCGGCCTGAGCTGTTGCGACCTGACTCTTGGCGACGTCGGCCTCGTGCGTGCGGGCGTCCAGCCTGGCACTTTCGCGCTGCTCGCTGAGCTTCACGCGTTGATCCTCGGAGAATTGGGTTTCGGCCTCTGCCTTGGCGATTTCGACTTTGCGATCGGCAAGGTAGGCCAGATGCACCGCTTCCTCCTCATCGGTCTGCGACGCCTCTGCAGCCACTACTGCCGCCTCGGCCTCCTTGATTGACACCGGCGCGCGGTTGGCCAGATTCACGTCTGACTGCAGAACGGTGAGCTTGGCGCGTGCGTCGGCAGCACCCGTCGACTTGAGCGGCGCGGCCGCACAGGCGGCGAGCACCAGCGACACGGCGACGGCGATAAGAGTATTGGCACGGTAGCGGGTGTAATTGCCTGTTGTGTTCATCGCGGCTCTCCCGAATTACGTTGCGTTTCCTCGACGACCGCCTCGTTGCCGCGCTTCATCTCTTCGTTGACCGTTGCGGCCTTCACAGCTTCTGACCTGGCAGAAGCGAGCTCAGCCTCCACGCGCGACTGCTCGCCCAGCCGCTCGGCAATGACCATTTTCTCTTCCTTCACGGCTTCATTGGCCGACGCGAGCTTGGTGCGCGACTCGGCCAGTTCCGCTGCCGCGTAACGGCCGGCATCGGCCTTCTCCGCGGTTGAAATCGCCTGCTCTGCGGCCTGCAGAGTTGCAGTCGGCGGTGGTGTCGACGCGCACGATGCAACGAGCAGGAGTGCGCCGGTCAGACAGGTCGTAATGAGTAGGTGGGGCGGTGCCCGGGCTGATTCGTTCATTAACTTCTCCAGAGAGGATTGAGGGTTCTTCGATCCGACATCATGCTCGTCGTCACGAAGGACTTCGGTGCGGCTGCGTACATAGCGTCAGTCGGGAGACCAAAAGCAAACGACCCCGACGAGCGTCGCGCGCCGGGGTCGATCAATGAAGTCGCGCGGATGTGGCTCTATTTCCTGAGCACTGGTTCGCCGTTCTCGACGGCAATTCGCTTGCCCGGGTCGTAGTCCGTGTGGACCACGTGTTCCTGCCCATCGAAGCGATAGGTCACGTCGTAACCCGCCTGCTCCTGCCGGCTGTCATGGACGGTCTCGCAGTTCCGCTGGGTTTCCTCGTACGTGTTGCGCTCCTGCATGCCTTCCTGGATCTTGTTTCCGGCATACCCACCGGCCGCAGCACCGGCA
Organism: Steroidobacteraceae bacterium; assembly: GCA_035455565.1. GTDB lineage: Bacteria > Pseudomonadota > Gammaproteobacteria > Steroidobacterales > Steroidobacteraceae > DATBVX01. Next base: position 9,019 of record DATIEU010000373.1, read on the forward strand.
ACGGTCGCGATGTCCTTACCCGTGCCGCTACCGACCTGATTGCCGAGCACGCCGCCCACGACCGCACCCGCTACCGTCCCGGCAATCTGGTTGGGATCCTTGGTCGGCTGCGTGCGCGTGACGAGCTCATCGCGACACTCCTCCCGCGGAACGCTGATCGTCTTCATGGCGGGCTTGACGGCGATCACTTCGCCATAGTCCGCATGATCCAGACTGCGGTATCCGGCCATCGCGCCGATTGCTGTGAGCGCCAGCCCACCTGCGATGACGCCGCCTATGATGAGTTGTTTTTGCATGACATCACCCAAAGTTACATTCTAGGGTTGAACTATCCTCAGCGCCCGGGTTGACGTCTGTTCGTCAGCGTACATTCGGAATGATGACGCTGACGTATTCTCGCTCGTCGTCGGCAATCGGCATCTGAGTGAGCGCTCGAGCGCCAAACCTGCCCGATACGCTAATCTGGTGCCCGCACGGGAGAAAGGCTACTGTGCGCTAGCGTACAGACACAATTGCGCGCGTGAGCCGAGACTTCGCCTGTAAGTCCCATTGCGCATTGCAGTGAACACCCCAGCGATGACCCGGAACTCCACCGTCAACGAGCGCGAGCTGTGCGCGCGTTTCGCCAAGCCATCGTTGGGTCGCGCACTCTGGCAACTGACCAGCACCCTGCCACCGTTTGCGCTCCTGTGGATGCTGATGTTGTGGAGCCTGCACGCGGGCTGGGGCTATGGATGGACGTTGCTGCTGGCGCTGCCTGCCGCTGGCATGTATGTGCGCCTTTTCATCATCCAGCACGATTGCGGGCATGGCTCATATTTCGCCAGCAAGCGCGCTAACCAGTGGGTGGGCGCCTGCCTTGGAGTGATCACGCTGTTTCCGTTCGGCTACTGGAAGAAAACACACGCCGTGCACCACGGCACCTCCGGGAATCTGGATCGCCGCGAGTTCGGCAATGTCCGAACCCTGACCCTGAACGAGTATCGGGCGCGCTCGCGATGGGGCCGCGCCTACTACCGCTTCTACCGCAGCATGCCCGTCTTGCTGGGCATCGGGCCGATCTATCAGTTCGTGATCAAGCACCGGGTTCCATTCGATCTGCCGTGGTCATGGAAGAAGGAGTGGCGCAGCGTCCTGCTCAACAATCTGATGCTCCTGGTTGCCGGGGCCGCATGCTGCCTGGCGCTCGGTTGGCAGACGATGCTGCTGGTACAGCTGCCCGTGGTCCTGGTCGCCGGCGCGGTGGGCGTGTGGCTGTTCTATGTACAGCACACCTTCGAGCACGCGTACTGGTCACGGCGGGAACAATGGGATTCCGATCGAGCCGCCGTGGCCGGCAGTTCCTACTACGACCTGCCACGAGTCCTGCATTGGTTCACGGGCAATATCGGCTATCACCACATTCACCACCTGGCGCCACGCATTCCGAACTACCACTTGCGCGCGGCGTTTGAATCGAGCCCGCTGCTGCGACATGCGCCGAGCCTCACACTGCGTACCAGCCTCCGGTGCGCACGCATGAAGCTCTGGGACGAAGATCGGGGGCGCATGGTCGGCTTCCCGGAGCCCGGAGCCTGAAATGGATTGGAATTTTGCAGTGCTGGAGTGGCAGCTCTTCAAGGGCGAGGTCCGGGCCAATTGGACCAGGCTCACCGATTCTCACCTAGAGGTGATCGCCGGCAAGCGCGTGCGACTCGCTGACAAGATTCGAGATGCCTATGGCCTCACGAGGGATCAAGCCGAACAGCAGATCAGGAGCTTCGAAGCACGTATCGAAGACCCTCGGCCCGGGAGCTCACGTTGAGTACGAGGGACGCCCTGCGCACCAGCGAGCACGCTATCTCTTCAAACCAGTGGGCAAGTCGGCTCTCAACGAGCTGCTGGCGGTGTCCTCGCGTCTGGCCACATCGTCCGTTGACGCCTCTCGCCGCAGCATTGCGCGCACGTTCGACGTCGTGAGTACTTGAAGATACGAGCGAACTCTTGCGCCCAATCTGAGCCGTGAAAGTTCGCCCATGAACAGCGCGCGTACAACAGCTGGCGACGCCCCTGCGCGGTCAGCCAATGAGCGGATCGCACGGTCTTGTCGATCGGATTCAGGACCGCGCTCGAGAATCGAACTCATCCGGGACCTCCTGGGCGAAGTGCCATCGCAGTAACTTGTCGAGCTGCAGGTTCAGGGTCTCGACCAGGAAGTAGGCGCCCAGGTACTTCTCATTCGATCCGGCGGCTCGCCAGGTGTCGCGGTCGGACTCCGCTTTGGCGATGCGATTCGTCAGCGCGGCAATGTCTTCTTGAATCGCCATGACAGTGTGCAGAAGGCTGGGACAAGTCCGGCGCCGGGTCTGTACGTTGGCGAACAAACCAGAGCTCGCCCTTTGGAGCACTCTTATCACTCTTATAGCTCGCGCGCCTTCAGGTTCCCCTGTGGCAGGTTCCCCTGTGGCGAAATGAGCAGCCGATCAGTCTCTTTCTTGACCGCGGCGTAACACTCGCAGGAGAGCTGTTCCAGTTTCGGCCGGTCGAGCACCGTGATCTGACCGCGGCTGTAGCGGATCACACCGAGCTTCTGCAGTTTGCCTGCGGCCTCAGTCACACCTTCGCGACGCACGCCGAGCATGTTGGCGATCAACTCCTGGGTCATGACGAGTTTGTTCGAAGGCAGGCGATCGAGCGACAGCAGGAGCCAGCGGCAGAGTTGCTGATGCACGGAATGATGGCGATTGCACACGGCGGTCTGGGCCATCTGCGTGATAAGCGACTGCGTGTAGCGGAGCAGCACGTGGAGCATCTGCCCGTGACGCTTGAACTCCTCCTTGAGCCGTCTTCCCGTCAGCCTGTAGGCGAGGCCTGCGCTCTGTACTATCGCCCGGCTTGGAGTGGTCTCACCTCCCATGAACAGCGCCACCCCGATGGCGCCTTCGTTGCCGACGACTGCAATCTCCGCGGACGAGCCGTCTTCGAGCACGTACAGGAGCGATATGATGCAGCTGATCGGAAAATACATGTGGCGCAGGGTAGCGCCCGATTCGTATACGGCCATCCCGAGCGGCATCTGAACGAGTCTCAGGTGCGGGAAAAGCCGCTCGCACTCCGCCGCCGGCAGAGCCGCAAGGATCTGATTATCCTGTGGATGTGGCGCCCGCGGCGACGGCGTGGATTTCGGTGACATGGATGAGCCTCGCGCTGAGTGTAGCGCCAACGCTTGGCCTATGTACTCAACCGCACAGAATCCCTGGGGCACGCCGCGTAGCCTGCCTCACTATGCATCTGCCTGCGCCTGCCCGAGCCTCCCACCAATGGTTACCCGACGAGATGACGCGCATCCTGATCGTTGACGACGATGTCGACACGACACGCTCCCTTGCGCGGATGCTCCGTGAGTTGGGACATGACGACACGCGGGTGGAGCACTCGGCCGCCACCGCCTTGCGCGCCGCGATCGAGTTCGCGCCCAGCGTCATCTTCGTGGATATCGAACTGCCGGACCTGAGCGGCTATGACGTGGCGCTGCTCCTGCATCAACATCCGCGGCTGCAGCAGATGCGGCTGATCGCGTTGACCGAGAGCGAAGAGCATCCGGGCCGAGAGCAGGCGCGGACTTCTGGATTCGAGCGCTATCTCGTCAAGCCCGTCGCTGCATCGGCGTTGCAGGAAGTCATGGACATGCCTTCGCGATAGCCACCATCTGGTGGTTCATTCCCTGAGGGCAAGCTGAGGAGTCGCCATTGAAAACCGAACCAAGACGCCGCGTCGTGATGACAGCTGGCCTGATTATCGCTGCGTCGCTGTTGGCCGCATCCGCTGCGGATCTGCCCCAGACGGCCCCGAATACGCTGCCGGAGAATGCCCGCGCCGGCCGCTATGGCGAGAGCTGGGAGTGCCTACGGGGATTTCACCGCGAGGGAGAAGCATGCGTAGCCATCGCCGTTCCGGCCAATGCCTACCTCGATTCCTACGGCGCGGGGTGGCGCTGCGAACGCGGATACATGAAGGTCAATCAAGGATGCGTTGCAGTCCAGGTGCCGGCCAATGCGTACGCGGACGACTCGACATATGGCTCTGGCTGGCGATGCAACCGCGGCTACCGCGAGGCCAATGGTGGTTGCGCGCGGGTCATCGTCCCGGCAAATGCGCACTCCGTGAATTCGAGCTACGGCCTCGGCTGGGAGTGCGATCGAGGCTATCGCGTCGATCAGGACGCCTGCATCGCCGTGAAAGTGCCGGCAAACGCATACCTGCAGCGCAACGGCGAGAGCTGGGAATGCGACCGGGGTTTCACGAAGGGTGACGATGCATGCGCACAGATCGCGGTGCCCGAAAACGGCTACCTCGATGGGAGCGGGAGAGACTGGAAATGTGAGCGCGGATTCAGGAAAGAGGGTTCGAGCTGTGCGGCTCTGACCGTACCCGTGAACGCATACCTCGACTATTCCGGCAATGCGTGGCGCTGCTCCGACGGCTTCCGCAGGGACGGCGAATCCTGCCAGGCGGACTGATCACAATGCTGTGAGATCCAGCAAACCCTGCTGAGATTCCGGGGATGCCTTGGCGCGGACGAATGCAAGCGCCGCCAGAGAGCCGAGGAGATCCCGGCCGAACGTTCGTCTCGATAGAACTGGCATTTCGCGTCTTTGTCGCGCGGATCAGGATCGGCAAGCCAACGCTGAGAGCACGAGTGCCAGGTAAGGCGTACTGCGCAGATGGCCAACACGCTCAGCGTAGCAGCCTGGCACGCGGCAGTCGCTGCACGTCCCGGATTCCTCGGCCGATTTGTCGGCTACGTATTCTTGCGAATTGTCGTTGCCGGCAAATTTGCTACGTTCTCGGGGAGTTCTCAATGGAGGCATTCCATGAAATCGATCACACGCCCGATGACCGGCTTGCGCGCGCTTCTCGCGACAGTTGTTGCATTTTCAGTGCTCGGTCCGACGATTTCGTGGGCAGCCGAGCCGACGGAGGACCCCGCAGCGCTCGCCGCGACCTACGACAAACAGGCGGCGGACCTTCGCGCTGAGGCGGAACGACACGCGAAGATTGCACGCATGCACCGGGGTGGCGCCGGGTCATCGAAGATCGCACATGACAGCATTGCGCAGCACTGCGAACGCATGGCCGAAAACCTCAACGCCGCCGCCAAGGAAAGCGAAGCCGTCGCCGAAGGCTTTCGGAGTCTTGCGAAGCAGCAGCAGTGAGCAGGCACTTTGTCCTGGCGACAGGATCGGCGGTTGCGGTCACCGCGGCAGTGCTGAATTCCGTCTGTGCCGCAGCCGTTGCCTTGTGGTAGAGCCCGTGCGGGCCTTACCGAACCACTACGAGTGCAGTCGCATCGTGCAGGCGCGTGCGCGCGAGCTCTTTGACCACGCTGACGATCACGCGCGATTGTCCTCTCACATGAGCCAATCCTCTCCTGGCATGGCAGGAGACCGACAGCGGAAACCTACGCTCTCGCACGAGCGGCTGTTGCTGGACGGTTGTGGGAAATTTCGCTGTTCTTCTGAATTTGTGGACGTCGGTGGACGCCTATGAACGTCGGTGGAAATGGTGAGGGCGGGAATCGAACCCGCGACCTAGGGGTTATGAATCCCTCGCTCTAACCGTCTGAGCTACCTCACCATCGTTGCGGGTGCGCAAGGGGACGCGATTCTCCGGGTGCACTCGCGCGGGTGTCAAGTCGGCAGCCCAGATCAGTACGAGGAGCCGCCTCCGCCACCACCGGATGCGGCCGCAATCACGCCCACGGCGGCGATCAGGCCCACGACGAGCCAGGTGGTCTTCTTGCTGTCGGCGCTGGCTTCCTGTTTCACGCGCAGGCTGGTCATGTCCTGGTACGCCACGCGCACATCCTGACCGACCAGCGCGTCAGCTTCGACCGCGGTGACTTTGAATTGCTTCTTCGCGCCGTCGCGCGTCGTGGCTTCCACAGTCTGGCCGACCTGTACGGCCGGCGCAGCGGATTGATCCGCCGTGGGTATCTGCACATCCTGGAACGACGCACACGAAGTCGTCAGGAAACTCGCGATGACGAGCAGCGCAACGGCGCGCTGCCAGCTTTCCGTTCTCATGGTGCCTCCTGCGTACCGGCTGTGGAAGGGTGCTCGCGCTTGTCTTGTCCGCAAGCCCGGCGAACCGGCCAAGACGTCGCGGAAACATGCTAGTCACCCTCACGCACGACGTGCTACTCACCTTCGTCGTGTTCGTCCTCGACTCAGATGTGGACGAGCCCGCCACCGGGTGCGGTGTGCGCCTCAGTGCAGGTATTTTGCGCGGATTGCGAAAGCCTCGCGGAACTGCTCGCCAGTGATCGGTACCCCGTGCACGGGCACGACGCGGTCGATTTCCAGCCCCAGCTCGCGAATCCTCGCCAGCATCGGCACGGAGTCGACTCCGGCGATCACCAGCTCGTCGGTGAGCACATCCATGAGGTCGGCTACCCATAGCAATTTTTCGTCCGGAAAATAACCGACCAGCATCTGTGCGACGTGGGGCGCCGGACCGAAATCATAGATGCGTGCGCGAACACCTCCGGCATCGAGCACCTTGCTGCCGGACACCGTTTCGATGATGGCGCGAGCCGGTTGCCCGGAGAGCGCATCGGGGTGCATCG
>DATIEU010000374.1:0-4157 GCA_035455565.1 Steroidobacteraceae bacterium
TCACCGGTCACGGCTTCACGGTGCATGCCTGCACTCTGAGGCCGCTCAGCCGCGGCTACCTGACGCTACGCTCTGCGCGGCCGGATGACCCGCCGCTCATCCATGCGGGCTACCTCAGCGAGGGACGCGATCTCGACGTGCTGCTCGAAGGGGTGCGCTGGTCACGCGCGATCATCCGCGCGCAGCCGCTGGCGCAGTTCCGTGGCAGTGAGGTGTTTCCGGGCGACGGGATCACCGAGCGCAAGGAGCTCGAGCAGGTGCTGAGGCGCAAGACGGAGACGATCTATCACCCGGTCGGTACGTGCCGCATGGGCAGCGATCCCGACTCAGTGGTCGACTGCGACTTGCGCGTGTGCGGCGTGCACGGTCTGCGGGTCGTGGACGCCTCGGTGATGCCGCGCCTCGTCGGCGGCAATACCAACGCCCCAACCATGATGATCGCCGAGAAGGCGGCGGACGCGCTGCTCGCACATCCTTGAAGGCCCGGGACTCTAGGGGTTTCTCGTCTCTGTCGACGCCTCGAGCGGTTTTGCGGTTCTCTCGGGCGGCGCGGCTACGGCCAGGCGCGAAATGTAGTCCGCCAACGCCGCGCGCTCCTCGCTGCGCAGCGCCACGGCGAAACCCAACAGCTCCGGTGGGACGTTGAACCGATGACCGGCAGCGAAGTCCTCGAGTTGTTGCCGGAGGTACTCGTAGTGCTGCGCCGAGATGCGGGGCGTGAAGAAGATCGCATCCCCCTCACCGCTGTCGTAGTGACAGTCGCGACATAGCCAATCGTATGTGTCACCGCCGAGTTGTATGTGGTCCCCGGGCCCGACGCGTGGCCGCGGGTTCGGCGTGAGACCCGACAGGTACGCGGAAACATCGGCGATGGCCTGCTCGCTGCGCAGCACCTGCAGGGTCGGGAGGTGAAAGGCGCCGCGATCCTGGCGAGGCGCGGCGCGGCGCAGGTCCGCGATCTGCTTGACGAGATACTGGTAGTGCTGTCCGGCGAGCGCGGGCGTACGTCCATCGCGGACAGTGCCCCAGCTCTCGGCGCCGTGGCACTCCGCACAATGCGCCCGGTAGAGCGACTTGCCGTGCTCGATGCTGGGCAAGAGCGCCAGGGTTTTTTCCAGTTCCTCGCTCGGCGTGTAGGGCTCGAGCTCGAACACGCCGGCGCGCGTCGACAGCGCCACCACGGAAGCCGTCGCAGCGAGCAGCAGCGCGATCAGCCAGGCCAGTGCGCGCAGCCGGCGTTTGCGGCGTGCCGCGCAGGCGGCATCCGCGTGCGGCTCTCTTGCAGGACTCGCGTTGCGCAAGGCTTCACCATCGGCTCGAGCGCGCTCATTCTCCACAAACACGGGCGCGCCCGCCTAAGTAGTTCTGCTGACCTCGTAAGCGCTCATACGAATGGCCACCGCACGGCGCAAGCACACAATACGCGCAGTGAGTCAGCCAGCGAGGGAAGCAACATGGGCCCGATCCGCCGCATATTGGTCGCTGTGAAAGATCCGTGGGCAGCGTCGCTCCCTGCCGTCCGAAAAGCCGAGCAGATTGCGCACGCGACGGGCGCCACACTCGAGCTGTATCACGGCATTTCCGATGCCGTTTACATCAACACATTGGTCGGGGTCGGGGCCGGGCTCGAGGGCGTGTCGCTCGAGGACTCGGCGCGCGAACGATACGTGAAACGGCTGGAAGCGCTGGCAGCGCCGCTGCGCAAACGCGGGCTGCGGGTTCGTACCGCGGCCGTGTGGGACTATCCCGTCTACGAAGCGATCGTGCGGCGCGCCTCGGCCATCGAGGCCGACCTGATCATCGCGGAACGCCACGCGACACGGCACGTCGCACCGTGGCTGCTGCGCTTCACGGATTGGGAGTTGCTGCGCCTGAGCCCGGTGCCGGTGCTGCTGGTGAAGAGCCCGCGTGCCTATCGCCGGCCGGTCATTCTCGCCGCGCTCGATCCTTCACACGCCTATGCCAAGCCGTCGGGCCTCGATGGCGAGATCCTGAAGCAGGCCCGGGCCATGAATGCGGCATTGCGTGGCCAGCTGCACGCGGTGCACGCCTATCCGCCGCTCCCGATCAGCTATCTGGGCGCCGGCCAGGATGCGGTCAGCACCTTTGACCAGGCGGAGAAGCATGCCCGGGCGCAGGCTGCCGCGGGTCTCAAGCGCGTGCTGCGCGACGCGCGGATACCACCTGCACGCCGGCATCTGGTCGCCAGCCATCCGATCGATGCGATTCACGCTGTAGCGCGCTCCATCGACAGTGCCATCGTCGTAATGGGCGCGGTATCGCGCAGCGGCCTCAAGCGCGCCTTCATCGGTAACACCGCAGAACGCATCCTCGATCAATTGCCCTGCGACGTGCTGATCGTGAAGGGCCCGCGCTTCGCCAGCGCCGTGAGCCGTGTGAGCCGTGGCCCGCGCATGGTCGCGGGGCCCATCACACCGTAAGCTGGATCGCACCACAGCAGGTCCCGGAGTTTCCCATGGTGAAAGTGCGTGCGTTCGCGTGTCTTCTCGTGCTCGCGCCGTTTGCCTCTGCGCCGGCCGAGGAGATCTCGCACTACAACGGCGAACAGCTCTACCACCGCTTCTGCGCAGCCTGTCACGGTGAGAGCGGCGAAGGTGACGGGCCTGTGGCCGCGTTCTTCAAGATCGCACCGCCCGATCTCACCACTCTTGCCCGGCGCCGCAGTGGCGAGTACCCGGCGGATGACGTTCGCCGGATCGTGGACGGCCGCGACATCAGCGGTGCGCACGGTACGCGGCAGATGCCGGTCTGGGGGATGGAGCTCTACTACGCCGATACCGGAAACCCCGACAAGCAGGTGCAGGTCGAGACCCTGATCGATCGGCTCGTGGAATACCTGCGCGGGATCCAGAAGAAGAAGAAGAAATAGCGCTCCACGGGCGTCAGAAAATCTCCGCTTGGCCGCAGGATGCGCACAGCGCAGCGTGCGGCAGAACCTCGAGCCGCGCCGCATCGATCGGCTCTCCACAGCGTGCACAGACGCCGTAGTCGCCCACGGCGATCCGCTCCAGGGCACTGTCGATCTGATCGAGCTCCCACTCGGTCAGGGCGCGCATCCGGTCGATCACCTCGTCGTTCTCACGTTGTAGCACCTGGTCCGCGAAGTCCTGAACCAGCGGATCGTTTGCGCGTCGCACGTCGCGCTCCAATCGACCGAGCCGGTCGAAGAGCTCGCGCTGCCGGGCGCACAGTTTCGTCGCGGCGCGTGGCACTCTTTCTATCTGCGCAGCTTCCAGGATCATCGATGCATCTCCGTTACGGGCATGTGCATCCCATGAGCTAAGGCAGGACCGCTACCGGCAAGTGTGGCGCGCGGCTCGGCACCGGTGTGCGGAATCCCGGAGGCTTGACCACACAGACGTCAGGCAGCGAATCGATCACACTCTCGGCCGTGCTGCCGATGAACAACCGCTTGAGCGCGGAGCGCGATACCGCGCCCATGACCACAATGCGTGCTCCCAGGCGTCGCGTTATCTTCGGCAGCTCCCGGTGCGGAACGCCCTCCGCCACGAACATGCGACGGTTGTCGACCCCAAAACGCCTTGCTTCGGCGCTGACCTTGCGGCGCACGCTCTTCAGGTGTTGGCGCGCCTCACGCCCCGTCACTCTGACGGGCAGCGGTTCGGTCATGACGCCCACCGCATAGTCGATGAGCGGGGGGCAGACATGCGCCGCGTACAGCGTTCCGTTGAGTGTACGTGCCAGCTCCGCGCCCACCTTGAGGATGCGCGGATCGAGCGCTGCGGGCTTGGCGTGCGCATGGAACGGGTCCAGTGCCGCCAGCACCTTCGCAGATTTCCATGGCCGCGACGCCTTGACCATCAGCAGCGGTACCGGGCACAGGCGGATGAGCTGCCAGTCTGTGTTGGTGAGAAGTGCGCGCGCCAGGCGCGGGTGCCGCCGGCTCTCGGCGACGACGAGATCCGACTTGTGGCGCAGCGCCTGCCGGATGATGGCTTCGTGGGGCGGGTAGTCCCAGCGCACACAGACACGCAACCGCACGCCCGTGCCGGCAAGTGGCTGAACGCGCCGTTCGAGCTGGCGGCGCGCAGCCTCGATGCCCGTTTCGATGTCCCGTTCCAGGGCGCGTCGCCCGTATACGAGTTCCCCCTGCACCTGGGGGTCGAACACACAAT
>DATIEU010000375.1:0-2059 GCA_035455565.1 Steroidobacteraceae bacterium
GTCGTTGGGCGATGCCGATCTCATCATCGAGGCAGTTTTCGAGAACATGGCGGTGAAGCGCGACGTGTTTGGCCGCCTCGATCGCGTTGCGCGCGACGACTCGGTCCTCGCCACCAACACCTCGACGCTCGACGTCGACGCGATCGCCGCAGCGACGCGCCGTCCGCAGGAGGTCGTGGGACTGCACTTCTTCAGTCCGGCGCACGTCATGCGGCTCATAGAGATCGTGCGCGGGCGACACACCAGCGCCACGGTGCTGGCTACGGCGCTCAACTTCGCGCGCCGGGTGGGCAAGGTCGGCGTAGTCGTAGGCAATGCGTTCGGGTTCGTCGGCAATCGCATGCTCTATGCCTATGGCCGCGAAAACCAGCTGCTGATGCTGGAGGGAGCCGAGCCACAGCAGGTGGACCGCGCCCTGCAGGAATTCGGCATGGCCATGGGTCCGAATGCGGTTGGCGATCTCGCCGGGCTCGACATCGGCTACAAGGCGCGCCGCGAGCTCGAGAACCGACCCACCGACCCACGCTGGTTTCGTGTGTCCGATGCATTGGTCGAACAGGGACGCCTTGGCCAGAAAACCGGTCGCGGCTTCTACCTCTATCGTAACGGGTCGCGCACACCGGTGGCCGATCCCGAGGTCACCGCGATTATCCGGACCGAAGCGGACAAGCTCGGCGTTGCACAGCGAAGCATCACGGATGAGGAGATCGTCGAGCGCTGCGTGCTGGCACTGGTCAATGAAGGTGCGCGCATCCTCGGCGAAGGCCTGGCGATCCGCGCCTCCGACATCGACGTGATCTGGGCGCTGGGCTACGGTTTCCCACGCCATCGCGGCGGCCCGATGTTCTACGCCGATTCGTGCGGCCTGGGCTCGGTGCGTGCGGCGATGGAGCGTCTGGCCGGCCAACACGGCAACGAGTACTGGCAGGTGGCGCCACTTCTCGAGCAACTCGCCGCCTCCGCCGGCTCGTTCAGTGCCTGGCGCCGCACCTGACCTGACTCTATGCGCGTCGCACGCTTGTGCGCTTCCCTGGCGATATTGGCGCTCGCTGCCTGTGGCGACGATTCTCAGCGGGCAGCCCAAAACAGCGGCGCGCGCGAACAGACGCTCTACTTTTCCAACTGGGATGGCGAGATCGGTCCCAACACGTTGGCCGAGTTCGAGCGCCGCACGGGCATCGCGGTCGTGGTCGACGAGATCGCCGACAACGTGTCGCTGCAAACGAAGCTCCTTACCGGAAACTCGGGAAGTGACGTGGTCGTGCCGGGCTCCAATTTCCTGCAACCGCTGATCGCTGCCGGCGCGCTCGAGAAGCTCGACCGCTCGAAACTTCCCAACTGGCAGCATCTCGATCCCGTCCTGCTACGAGCGCTCGAGCGCATCGATCCGGGTAATCAATACGGGGTCCCGTACGTGTGGGGCACACAGGGCTTCGCCTACAATGCCGAGGCGGTCGGGCGCGCGCTGGGCCGCGAGCCGGAAGCGAGCTGGCGACTGGTGTTCGACCCGGCCGTGGCGCAGCAGCTTGCGCCTTGCGGCATCGCCTGGCAGGACAGCGCGGGCTCGATCATGGTGGATCTCGTGCTGCTCGCCATCGGGCGCGATCCCGCCGCCGAGAACATCGCGGACCTGCAGGCCGCCGAAGCTGCGCTGATGCGCGTGCGTCCGTATGTGCGCTACATCGACAGCAGCGGCAAGTACCGTGCGGATCTCGCGAGCGGCGAGATCTGCGTGTCGACCGGTTCCAGCGGCGAGCTGCTGCAGGCGCGCGATATTGCCACCGAGAATCGCACCGGCGTCGATGTGCGCTATGTCCTGCCGAGCGAAGGCGCCCTGCTGTGGGTCGATCTGCTGGTGATCCCAGCCGGCGCCCCACACGTTGCTGCCGCGCATCGCTTCATCAACTACCTCATGGAGCCCGCAGTCATCGCTGCAGTGACCGACGCATCGAAGTTCGCGAATGCCAATCTCGATGCCGATGCGCTGGTGAATCCGGCGGTGCGCAATGACCCCGCCGTCTATCCACCCACCCACGAGCGCACCCGCCTGCATCTCGTG
>DATIEU010000376.1:0-2592 GCA_035455565.1 Steroidobacteraceae bacterium
TCACACCTTGACCTTCTGTCGCTGGCCGGCGACGCGCGCGCGCCGTCAGCCAAGCCATGGATGGCGCGCAGCTGTTGCTGTGTGCCGGGCATAACTCCGCTACATTAAGAGGCCCGTTGGCCGCCTGGATCCTGATTGCTGCAGAAACCCGCGGTCGATTCTCCGGACAGCGCCGCACCCAGGAGCACGCTGGCCTTGTCCGTGGCAGCGGTGGGCGTGGTCTTCGGCGACATCGGCACTAGCCCACTATACGCGTTGCGGGCCTGCTTCTCGGATGTGGCCGGCGTTGCGGTCAACCCGGAGAACGTGCTCGGCATCCTGTCACTTGTCTTCTGGTCGCTCACCCTCGTCATCTCGGTCAAGTATGTCGGCATCATCCTGCGCGCCGATAACAAGGGCGAAGGCGGCGTGCTCGCCCTGACCACGCTGGTCCTCGAGGAACGGCCCCTGTCGGCGCGAGTCATTGGCGTTCTCGGTCTGATCGGCTGTGCGCTTTTCTATGGCGACGGCGTCATCACGCCTGCGATCACGGTGCTGGGGGCCATCGAAGGGCTGCACGTCGTCACCCCGGCCTTCGATCGCGCCGTGCTTCCGCTGTCCGTCATCGCCCTGCTATGGCTCTTCGCCCTGCAGAAGCGCGGCACCGGCGCCATTGGGCGCCTGTTCGGTCCGCTGATGGTGGTGTGGTTCCTGACGCTCGCCGTGCTCGGCGTCGCGGCGATCGTACGGGAACCGATCGTCGCAGCGGCCTTCAATCCGATGTACGCCGCGGCGTTTTTCGCCCGGCACGCCATGGTGGCCTTCGCCGTTTTTGGTGCGGTGTTTCTCGCGGTCACCGGCGGCGAGGCGCTGTACGCGGACCTCGGCCACTTCGGGCGCAAGCCCATCGCCCGAGCGTGGTTCCTCCTCGTGTGGCCCTGCCTGGTGCTCAACTATTTCGGTCAGGGAGCACTGCTGCTCGAATACCCGCAAGCGATCGTCAATCCCTTCTACCTGCTCGCACCCGCATGGGGACTCGTACCGCTGGTACTCCTGGCCACTGCGGCCAGCATCATCGCGTCCCAGGCGGTCATTTCGGGTGTCTTCTCGGTTGCCCAGCAGTGCCAGCAACTCGGGTTCATTCCACGCCTGCGGGTTCTGCATTCTTCGGCGGCAACCATCGGCCAGGTCTATGTGCCCACCGTGAACTGGCTCATCTGCGTGGCGACGCTCGCCCTTACGATCGGCTTCGGCTCGTCACAGAGCGTGGCCCATGCGTACGGAGTCGGCGTGTCCTCGACCATGCTGATCGACACCGCACTGATCCTGATGCTGCTGAGCGGGCGCAACGACCGGCCTGCGCGGGTTCAGTTCGGGGTGCTCTGCCTGCTCGCGATCCTGGACATGGCCTTCGTGCTCGCCAACCTGGGCAAGATCCCTACGGGAGGCTGGTTTGCACTGCTCCTCGGCTTGCTGGTGTTCACGCTGATGCGCACCTGGCAGCGCGGACGCGAAGTGGCGACCGCCAAGATGCGCCTCGAGGAGCGGCCGGAGGAATCCTTTCTCGAGCAGCTGCGAGCCGATCCACCCGCGCGCGTAGCTGGCACGGCCATCTTCCTCACCAGCAACACATCGGGCATTCCGCGAACGCTGGTACGCAACCTGAAGATGAACGGCGTGCTGCATCAGCAGACGGTCATTTTCAGCATCAGCACCGAACGCGTGCCGCGCATCATGCGCGGCGGACGAATCCAGACCCGTAGCCTCGGAGACGGCCTCGTGCGGGTGATCGCGCGCATCGGGTTCATGGAGTTGCCCGATGTTCCCAAGCTCCTCAAGGATGCAAAGCGGCTCGCGCCGGAGCTGGAGCTGGACGATGCGAGTTATTTTCTGGGCCGCGATGACCTGGTCGTCGGACGCGCGACCCGCGGCATGGCGCCGTGGCGCAAGCGGTTATTCGTGTTTCTCGCCCGCAATTCGCTCTACGCCGCAGCGGGTTTCGGCATTCCCCGGGCACGCGTGATGGAGGTCGGCGGCCAGGTCGAGATCTAGGAATGTCGAATGCCGGTTACTAGTCCGGCGTCGAGCCAGCTGCGCAAGTGGACGGCCGCCCGCCCCGGCGCCTGCGCGTCGTCCAGGAGCTTGCTGAGTCTCAGGCAGAGCTCGCCGAAACTTCCGCCGTCCATGGTCACGCGCAAAGCAGCCGCTTCGTCCGCCTCGAGCGAGCGGAAAAGGGTCTGCAAGCCGTCGCGCCATTGCAGCCAGGCTTGCGGTTCGGCGGCGAGCTCATGCTCCGGGCGCGGCTCGTCGGCGGTCAGTGCCTTCCACAGCGGCGGCACGTTCCATCTCAATTCCAGCCGGCGCACCGACGGATGAAAGTCGAACCGCAGCTCCGCCCAATCCTCCGGTGCAATGCATACGAGCGCCTCGGCGCCGATCGGACTTCCATCCGCGGCATCGAACACCTCGGTCATCGCCCATTCCCATGCAGCGAGCTCGGCGAGCACTGGAGCATCCTGGTAGCCGGCATCGGTCGCCAGGAATTCGGACAGAGCAACGCCGTAGTACCGAATGGAAGGCGTGCGCGACACGTGCGCGGCAATGTATCGGCCC
>DATIEU010000377.1:0-5427 GCA_035455565.1 Steroidobacteraceae bacterium
TGAACGCTGTCACGGGATGGGTCTATCCGTTCCTGCAACCGGTCAGCCGGGCGTTGATGGGTGTGTGGCTGTGGCAGCTCGCCGCTGAACGGGGCGCGCCAGGCGATTCATGACCCGTTCGCTCGCACTGTCACTCGCGACTGCATCACTGCCAATCCTTCTTCGCCTGGAACCCGAGCGCGCACATCGCCTCGCGCTGCGAGGCCTGAAGGCGTTGCAACGTTTCTGGCCATCCATGGAAGTACCGGCGAATCTCGCAGTCGATTGCGCCGGGCTGCGATTCGTGCATCCCGTCGGGGTCGCCGCCGGTTTCGACAAGGACGGCGACTATCTCGACGCGTTGGGTGCGATTGGTTTCAGTCACGTCGAGGTGGGGACCGTCACACCCAGACCTCAGCCCGGCAATCCACCACCACGCATACACAGGATCCCCGCAGCCACCGCGCTTGTGAACAGGATGGGGTTCAACAGCAAAGGCATAGCGCACGTCGTGCAGCAATTGCAACGCAGCACGTTTCGCGGAATCCGTGGTGTGAGCATCGGCAAGAATGCGGAAACGGCCATCGACAAGGCGGCGGACGATTACCTGGCATGTTTGCGCGCCGCCTATTCGCTGGCGGACTACTTCGCGATCAACGTGTCATCCCCCAATACTTCAGACCTCCGCAGGCTCCAGGGCGGCGAAGACCTGGGCCGGCTCATGGGCACGCTTCAGGACGAGCGAGTCCGACTCATGAGTGAGAGCGGCAAGCTCGTGCCGATCTTCGTCAAGATCGCGCCGGATCTGTCCTCGGAGCAACTGAGTACACTCGCCGGAGAATTCCGTCGGCTGGGTGTGGACGGCGTCATAGCCACCAACACGACGGTTGCACTGGATGACGTGGGCGGGGTTCCCGCTGCCTTCGAAGGCGGCGGACTGAGCGGGGCGCCCCTTCACCCTCGTTCGCTGAGGGTTATTGCGCAACTTCGCTCCGAATTGGGTGCGGACTTTCCCATCATCGGTGTCGGTGGAATTGCGACGGCGGAGGCAGCCCTGGCGACCTTGAATGCCGGCGCGAATGTCATCCAGCTTTACACAGGCCTCATCTATCGCGGTCCGGCGCTGCTGCAGGAAATCCTGCGCGCATTGCTATAATCCGCCCGTCAGATACGCGTTCCCGAGATAACTCATTTTCACGGGCGACGGGAGCGCGCCTGAGTCCCGCTTTGCAGACGACTGACCTGTGGTGTGCACACACACAGCCGCCGCTTCGGGCGGCTGACTGTCATCGGGGGTGCAGCGGATGAAGTCGGCGCGCAGCATCAGACGCAAGTTCTTTGCCGGGCTCCTGGCCGGGCTCCGTGTGGTATGGCCAATCCTCTCGGGTCTGCTTGCAACGATCGTCACGCTCGGCGTGATCGTCGGCCTGATGGAGGGTTGGTCGCTGCAGGAATCGATCTACTTCGCATTCGTCTCCGGATTGACGATCGGCTACGGCGATCTAGCTCCCAAGATGTTGCTGACACGCGTGCTCGCGATCGTCATTGGAATATGCGGCGTGCTCGTGACCGGGCTGGTCGCCGCGATTGCGGTCAAGGCGCTGACTGACTCGACTGGCGAGCGTCAGACCTGATTGAAGGATGATTCTGCCGACCCGGCCACGGAGGGAGGCTAACGGGAGGAGATATGCCGGATCCCTACGCCACCATTGCTACTGCAGATACAGCACTCCAGAGCCGGCTCGCCGGTGTCCTCAAGCTGCGCGCCAGCGAGGCGCAGCAGCGCGAGATGCTCGACTCGTACCTGTCTGAAATACGATTGCCAGACGCCGCAAGTGCGTTGGAAGTCGGGTGCGGCACAGGTGCGGTGACTCGAGTTCGATGGCGACTACCCGACGACGACAGTAGCCATCGACGCGTTCGATCCGCTCCAATCAGCGGTTGACGCGATGGTCGCGAACTTCGTGCACAATCCGTGGCTGACGCGGCGCCTCGGGAAAATGCTGGAATCGATTGGCTTTGCTGTCGTCCGTGTTCGTAGTCACGGCTACCTGCAGACGACGGAACCGACGTATATGCTGACAATTATCGATAGGGGCGCGGATCTCCTGACCGGTGCCGGCAGTATCGGCCTTGAACAGGCGGAAGCGCTCAAGAATGAGGCGCGTCGACGCGTTCAGTCCGGCGAATTCTTTGGTCACATTTCCTTCATCAGCGTTATTGCGCGCACCGCCAACTGACCGGGGACAACAACGCGGTCGTTCTGCTGATCTGGCCCTTCATCATCCTCGGCGCCCGGTTCAGGAGATCGCCAGCAAAGTAGAGCTCACTCGCAGTCACACAGGGGGATACGAATGAAGAACATCAAGATCGTCCTCGTGGCGGGCATGGCCCTGTTTCTCACCCTCGCCGTACTCGGCAATCTCATGATGGCAGATGCCGCGAGCGGTGCGGTCAAGGTGGCCGTGGGCATGGAGACCACTTTCAAGCACCCGGCAGTCATGTGGCGCGCTGTCACCAACCCGGTTTGGGTGTACGTGATCTTTGGTGTGATCGTATTGGCCGAAGCAGCTAGCGCGGTTGTGTGCTGGGCAGGAACGGCTCGCATGTGGTCGGCACGCAAGGCCGATGCCGTGTCGTTCTATCGCGCAGCGGCGTTGGCGAGGATTGGCCTGGGAGTCACGGCGGCGGTCTACTTCATCGGCTGGCTGGTCATCGCCAGCGAATGGTTCGAGATGTGGCAAAGCAAGGACCTCAACGTGCTGCCCGACGCGTTCCGCATCTTCGGTTCCGCGATGTTGATCCTGCTGCTCGTCAATGAAAGAGAGAGCGCATGAGCACGGTGACGTCCGAACGCGTGAGCGAGCGACAGGAGACCTCGCCGCAGGTTTACGCCCGGCTGTGCGGCGCCCTCTATTTCTACATCATCGTGGCGGGCCTCTTCGCCGAGATCTTTGTGAGGTCGAAGCTGGTTGTTCCCGGCGACGCTGCGGCGACGGCCGCCAACATCACCGCGAACGAGCTCCTGTTCCGCATCGGCTTCTCCGGCGAGCTCCTGCACCTCACGTTCGATGTCATGGTCGCCGCGCTTCTCTACGTATTGCTCCGGCCGGTCGATCGAACCATCGCGTTGATGGCGGCATTCTTCAGACTGACATCCGACGTGATCCTGGCCGTCGCCAGCATCAGCCACTTTGCGGCGCTGCGCCTCCTCGGGGGTGCCGACTACCTCGCAACGTTCCAACCGGAACAGCTACAAACGCTCGCGTTGTTGGCGCTCAAGCTGCATGGCGATGGCTACTCGATCTGCCTGGCGTTCTTTGGCTTCGCGTGCCTCGCGCTCGGGCACTTGATCTACAAGTCGACGTTCCTCCCAAAGACCATCGGGGTGCTCATGGCGATCGCGGGCGCCTGCTATCTGCTCAATAGCTTTGTGGGTTTCCTCTCGCCCGCAATCGCGGGGAAGCTGTTCCCGGTGCTCTTCGCCCCGATCTTCATCGCCGAGCTCACGCTCGCGCTGTGGCTCCTCGTGAAGGGCGTCGACTTGCCGAAGTGGCATTTGGTCAACGCCGCGCTTCGAAGATCAGGTTGAAGGGCGTCTCCGCCGCGCGCCGGAAGTGCGCGAAGCCTGCCTTGAGGAACACTTCCGCGAGCCGCGCTTCTCCGGCCTGTGCGCCGAGCACGAGCTTCCCGCCCTCCGAGACCGCGTGCTGGCAGCAGAGCGCGGTCGATCCCGAGTAATAGATCCGCGCGACCGGCGAGATGTTGTCCTGCACCCGGTCGTTGGCGAACGGCTCGACCAGCATGACTGTCCCCCTGGGAGCAAGAACCTTCGCGGCGTACTGCGCGGCGCTGACCGGGTCGCCGAGGTCATGCAGCACGTCGAAGAAACAGATCAAGTCGTAGTTCTTGCCCGGATAGTCGACGGCACGAGCCACGTCGAACGACACGCGTCCACCGACGCCCGCCTTGTTGGCGTTGGCGCGCGCTTCCTTGATCGAGCCCGGGTGTGTATCGAAGCCGTAAAAGCGCGATTTCGGAAATGCCTGCGCCATCAGCACGGTCGAATCGCCGTAGCCGCAACCGACGTCGGCAACGCTGATGCCCGCCTCGAGCTGCTTCAGCACGCCATCGAGCGCGGGCAGCCACTGCGATACGAGGCTTCCCTTGTACGCATTGCGGTAGAAGGCAGCGACGCCGCAGTAGAGACGACCATTATGCTCGCCCCACGACACGCCCTTGCCGGTGCGGAAGGCTTCGATGGTCTGCTCCTCGTCGAACCACATCGATGCGGTCACCTGCAATGAAGTCGGGATGAAGACCGGGCTGTCCTCATCGGCCAGCACCAGCGCCTGCTCCGGCGAGAGCTCGTAGGTATCGCTCACGGCGTGATAACCCACATAGCCGCCGGCGACCTGCGAGTTGAGCCATTCGCGCACGTAGCGCTCTGTGCAGCCGGCGCGGGCCGCAAGCTCCCGGGAGCTCATGGGACCGGCACCCGCCAGGGCCTTGTAGAGACCCAGCTTGTAGCCGATGCTGACCATCACGCCGGCGTGACCGGCGGCGAGGTCGTTCACGGCCTGGACGATGAAGGAATCGAGCTTCTTCTGATCGATGACGCGTGTGTCCATGATGGTCGGTCCTCTGCTCAGGTGGTCCAAACGTGGCGCACATGATCGCGGCACGACCGCACCTTAATAAGAGCCGGAATCGCCCAGGATCGGTCCATTCGTGCCACACCGGGCACGGCTCAAGTACGATCACGCGCCATGGCCAGGCACTCGAGTCAGGCTGAATCGACCACGCGTCACGTCAGTCTCGTGGCGTTGCCCGATTCGGCGGCCTCGACATTGTTCGGCCTGTTCGACGTCATGAACTCCTTCGCGCTGATGGACGGATTACACGCGCCCGGGACACGCCCGCCGTTCAAAGCTGAAATCGTGGGCGAGAAAACGGGCCCGTTGGTGGTTGCGAGCGGCGTTCCCGTGAATGTCCAGCGCGCGGTCGACTCTGTTGAAACGACTGACATCGTGATCGTCCCTTCGATCGTGCTGCGACCGGGCGGCTGGCAGAAGCAGCGCTATCCCCGACTGAACGCCTGGCTGCGGCGGATGCACGAGCGCGGCGCGGTGCTCTGCTCGGCCTGCTCCGGAATTTTTCTGCTGGCGGAGACAGGATTGTTCGACGGCAAGGCCGCCACGGTGCACTTCGGTTACGCGGAGGATTTCGCGGCGACACATCCGAGCGTTCCCGTTCACCCGGATCGCGTGCTCGTGATCTCCGGCGTGCGTGAGGAGTTCGTGACCTCGGGCGCATCGACGAGCTGGCACGATCTGGTGCTTTATCTCATCGCGCGCTATGCCGGTTCGACTACCGCGCAGGAGGCAGCACGCCTCTTTGCGTTGCAATGGCACCAGGACGGGCTGAGCCCCTACATCGTCTTCAAAG
>DATIEU010000378.1:0-4017 GCA_035455565.1 Steroidobacteraceae bacterium
TGAGAACAGCGTCCATCGCACTCGCCACCGCGGCCTGGCTCTGCGCCTGCGGCAAATCCGAGCCGCCGCCGCCCGAGCCGCGCCCGGTCCGGACCGTCACTGTCATGTCCGGCGCTGCACGCGAGAGCAATGCGTACACCGCCGAGATCCGCGCGCGCTACGAGACCGACCTGGGCTTCCAGGTCGGCGGCAAGATCATCGCGCGTCCCGTCGACGCCGGCGCGCAGGTCAAGCGCGGCGCGATGCTCGCGCGACTCGACGAGCGCGATCAGCGTGTCGCGGTGGACTCGGCGCGCTCGGCCGTGGTCGCCGCGGAAGCGGAGCTCGCGCGTGCGCGCACCGACGAAGCGCGTTTTCGTGACCTCCTGGAGCGGGGACTCACGACGCAGGCGACCTATCTAGCGCAGCAAACGGCATCCAAGACCGCGCAATCGCGCCTCGAGCAGGCGACCGCGCAATTGCGCCTCAACGAGCAACAGCTCGGCTACACCACGTTGCGCGCCAATGCCGACGGCATCATCACGCGCACCTACGCCGAGATCGGCGCGGTCGTGGCGCCCGGGCAGCGCATCGTGGCGCTCGCCCAGCCAAGCGAGCTCGAGGCGGTATTCGACGTTTCCGAGAACCGCGTCGAGGACGTGCGCGGCAACCCGACGGTGCAGATCACGCTCTCCTCCGTGAAGTCGCCGCCACTCAACGGCCGCGTGCGCGAGGTCTCGCCGAGCGCCGATCCGGCGACGCGCACCTACCTGGTCAAGACCACGATCTACGAGGCACCGCGTGACCTGCAGCTCGGCATGACAGCGACGGTGACCTTGCCGCGCTTTGGCAACACGCCGCTCACATCCATTCCGTCGACCGCGCTGTTCCAGCAAGGCGACAAGCCGGCGGTGTGGATCGTAAAGGCCGATCACACGCTCGAACTGCGCCCCGTGCAGGTGGACCGTTACGAGTCCGACCGAGTGTGGGTCACCAGTGGTCTCAACTCCGGGGATCGCGTGGTGACAGCGGGCGTGCACAAGCTTGCGGCGGGACAGAAGGTGCGCTTGCTGGGCGAGTCGGCTCCATGACCGGCTTCAACGCGTCCGCCTGGGCGCTCGCCCACAAGTCATTCATCGGCTTCCTGATGGCGATGAGCCTGCTCGCGGGCTTTCTCGCCTACGGCGAGCTCGGCCGCGACGAGGATCCGCCGTTCACCATCAAGGTGATGATCGTGCGCGCCTTCTGGCCGGGCGCGACGGCCGATGAGACCGCGCGCCAGCTCACCGATCGCCTCGAGAAGCCGCTCGAGTCGCTGCGGTGGCTCGATTACACGAACAGTTACTCGAAAGCGGGCGAATCCACGGTGATGGTGGTGCTGCGCGACGATACGCCGCCGGAGAGTGTGCCGGATCAGTGGTACCAGGTCCGCAAGAAGATCGACGACGTGCGCCACACGCTGCCCGACGGCGTACGCGGGCCTTTCTTCAACGACGACTTCGGCGACGTCTACGGCGTCATATACGGCTTCACGAGCGATGGCTTCTCCTACCGCGAGCTGCGCGATTACGTCGAGGGCGTGCGCGCGGAGCTCCTGCGCGCGCCCGACGTCGGCAAGGTTGACCTGATCGGCGCCCAGAACGAGGTCATCTACATCGACTTCTCGTTGCGCCAGCTGGCCGGTCTCGGGATCGACGTCGACACGATCGCCGAGACGCTGCGCAGCCAGAATTCGGTGATCGCCTCCGGAACGCTCGACACGCAATCCGAGCGCATCGCGATCCGCGTCAGCGGACAGTTCGACTCGGTGGGGAGCCTCGAGGCGCTCACCGTTCGCGTCAACGACCGCCTGGTGCGCCTGCGCGACATTGCGAGCATCACTCGCGGTTACGAGGACCCGCCGACTCCGTTGTTCCGCATCGACGGCACACCGGCGATCGGGCTCGGCGTCGCGATGAGCAAGGGCGGCAACATCCTGCACATGGGTGAGCACCTGACCGCCGAGATGCAGCGCATCGAGCGCGACCTGCCGCTGGGCATCGACGTGCATCTCATTGCCAACCAGCCGCACGTAGTCGAGGAATCCGTGGGCGAGTTCACCAAGGCGCTGACCGAAGCGATCATCATCGTAATGATCGTGAGCTTCCTGAGTCTGGGCTTGCGCGCGGGGGTGGTGGTCGCCGTATGCATCCCGCTGGTGCTCGCGATCACCTTCGTGACGATGGCCGCGTGGAACATCGATCTGCAGCGCATCAGCCTGGGTGCGCTCGTGATCGCGCTCGGGCTACTGGTCGACGACGCGATGATCGCGGTCGAAATGATGATCCGCAAGCTCGAGGAAGGCTGGGACAAGTTCCGCGCGGCCACGTTCGCCTACACCTCGACTGCGTTTCCCATGCTCACCGGCACCCTGGTGTCGATCGCCGGCTTCATGCCCGTCGGCTTCGCCAAGAGCGGCGCCGGCGAATACTGTTTCACGCTCTTCGTCGTGGTGGGGATGGCGCTCGTCACTTCGTGGATCGTCGCCGTCGTCTTCACCCCGTACATCGGCGCCGCAATCCTGAAGGAGAAGGCGGCAGAATCGAGTCACGGGGAGACCCGATGGATGCGCCGCTTTCGGGCCT
Organism: Steroidobacteraceae bacterium; assembly: GCA_035455565.1. Lineage (GTDB taxonomy): Bacteria > Pseudomonadota > Gammaproteobacteria > Steroidobacterales > Steroidobacteraceae > DATBVX01. The sequence continues at coordinate 2,604 of DATIEU010000378.1, forward strand.
TGCTGCTGACGGCCCTCAGGCATCGACGCCTGGTGCTCATGGGCACCGCGGGCGCGTTTGTGCTGTCGGTCGTGTCGTTCGGCTTCGTGCAACAGCAGTTCTTCCCCGCGAGCGACCGGCCGGAGTTGCTGGTCGACCTCAAATTGCCGCAGAGCGCCTCGATCGAGGCGACGCAGGCGCAGGTCGAGCGCTTCGAGAAGGTGCTCGCGAACGATCCGGACGTGGTGTCGCACACCTTTTACGTCGGCGCGGGCGCGGTGCGCTTCTACCTGCCGCTCAACGTGCAGCTCGAGAACGCGAACTTTGCTCAGGCCGTGGTGATCACGAAGGGATACGAGGTGCGCGACGCAGTCAGCGCCCGGCTCGAACGGATCCTGGAAGAGAACTTCGATCTCCTGATGGGGCGCGTGCAGCCGCTGCAACTCGGCCCGCCCGTCGATTGGCCGATCCAGTATCGCGTCATGGGCAGGGACGTCGACGAGGTGCGGCGCGTGGCGGATGCCGTTGCCGGCATCGTGCGTGCCCATCCCAACACGCGGCTGACCAGCTTCGACTGGTACGAGAAGACCAAGTCGGTGCTGATCGATATCGACCAGGACAAGGCGCGCCGGCTCGGCATCAGCTCCGAGCAGCTGGCACGTGCGCTCAACTCGGCCCTGAGCGGCCGCACCGTCACGCAGCTGCGCGACGACATTTACCTGATCGACATCCGTGGTCGCGCCATGGCCCGCGATCGCGCCGACCTGCAGGCGCTGCGCGACCTCGAGGTCGCCGTGGCAGGTGGCGCTTCAGTGCCGCTCGCCCAGGTCGCGGAGTTCCGCTACGGCCAGGAGGAATCAGTGATCTGGAGGCGCGAGCGGCTGCCGACCATGATGGTGCAGGCAACGGTCGCGCCCGGCGTCCAGGCAGCGACCGTGGTCGAGGAGCTCGCGCCCAGGCTCGAGGGCGTGCGTGACCAGCTGCCGCCCGGGTATCGACTGGAAGTCGGTGGCACCGTGGGCGAAGCCGCGAAGGGCCAGGGCTCGGTGTTCGCGGTCATCCCCGTCATGTTCGTGGTGATGCTGGTGATCCTGATGGTGCAACTGCAGAGCACGCAGAAGCTGGTGATGGTGATGTTGACGGCACCGCTCGGCCTCATCGGCGTCACGCTGGCGTTGTTACTGACCGGCAGACCCTTCGGCTTCGTCGCCATGCTCGGGGTCTTCGCGCTAACCGGCATGATCATCCGCAACTCCGTCGTGCTGATGGCGCAGATCCACGATTACGAAGCAGAAGGCCAGGACCGCTGGAACGCGATCGTCGAAGCGACGGTGCACCGTCTGCGGCCGATCCTGTTGACCGCCGCGGCCGCGATCCTCGGCCTGATTCCGATCGCGGGCGAGGTCTTCTGGGGTCCGATGGCGTTCGCGATGAT
>DATIEU010000379.1:0-2531 GCA_035455565.1 Steroidobacteraceae bacterium
CGAAGGGTTGGTCCGCGATGCGCACGCGTCCGCGCAGCGGATACCCGGCGCTCACGGGACGCAACGATGTGAGCTGGCTGCGCTCTCCATAGAAAACGACGCTGACCAGCGACATCGCATGCGCGGTCCTGAGACCACGCCGCCCGGCCTCGGCGGCATAGGTATCGGCGATCGGTTGGCTCGATTGCAGACGCAGATCCGCAGCCAGCACTTCGGCGGCCTGAACGGTTACGGCCTGCCCCACGCGGTTGGTAAAGAAGCCGACGGCCGTGAGCGCTGCTACCGCGACCACGAGCGCCAGCATCAGTACCCGCAACTCGCCGGATTTCCAGTCACGAGCGAGCGCCACCAGGGCAAAGCGCAATGCGCGCATCGTCAAACCATCCGGCCCGCGTCGAGATGAATGATCCGCGCACAACGAGCCGCGATCGTCTTGTCGTGTGTGACCAGCACCAGCGTGGTGGCTGCCGCGGAGTTGAGCTCGAAGAGCAAATCCATCACACGTTCGCCGGTTGCCGTGTCCAGGTTTCCCGTCGGCTCATCGGCGAACAACACGGCGGGACGCGTCACGAAGGCGCGGGCGATGGCTACGCGCTGTTGCTCGCCGCCCGAAAGCTGACGCGGGTAGTGTCCCTTGCGAGCGACCAGGCCGACGCTGCCCAGGACTTCCAGTGCGGCGTTACGCGCGTCGCGACGGCCCGCCAGCTCGAGGGGCAACATCACGTTCTCGAGCGCCGTCAGCGAGGGCACCAGGTGGAACGACTGAAACACGAATCCGACGTGTTGCGCGCGCAGGGCGGCGCGCCCGTCCTCGTCGAGGCTGGTGAGCTCCGCTCCATTCAGCCACACGCGTCCGGTGCTCGGTTCGTCGAGCCCGGCAAGCAAACCCAGGAGAGTGGACTTACCCGCACCCGACGGGCCCACCACGGCCACGGATTCGCCGCGGCCGATACTCAGGTTGATGTCGCTCAGGATGGTCAGCGGTCCTTCAGGGCTGCTAACCTGTTTGCCCACCCCCTCGGTCCTAAGCACGGATTCGCTGTTCATGTTCCGCCAGTGTCATGGTTTGCGCAGCTGCCTCTGCGGCTTGCTGCTCGCGCTCCTCTGGCAGCCGACGCTTCACGCCGCGCCGCAGCCGACCATTCTCGTGTTCGGCGACAGCATCAGCGCCGCGTACGGCATTCGCGTCGAGGAGGGTTGGGTGTCGCTACTGCAGAAGAAATTGGCATCGCAAGGGTACGGATACCGCGTGGTGAATGCCAGTGTGAGCGGCGAGACGACCGGCGGCGGGCTGGCCCGGCTGCCGCGCGCGCTCGAGCAGCATCGTCCGGCCATCCTTATTCTCGAGCTCGGCGGCAACGACGCGCTCCGTGGCCTGCCACTCGCAGACGTCCGCAGTAACCTCGACGGCATGATCCGCAAGTCCCAGGCGGCCGGTGCGCGCGTGGTGCTCGCCGGCATGCGCATGCCGCCCAACTATGGTCCCCGCTACTCGCAGGAGTTTCAGGCGATCTATTCGGACTTGTCGCGTGAGCACCGCGTGCCGCTGATCCCTTTTGTGCTGCAGGACGTCGCCCTCGATGCAACCTTGATGCAGGCGGATGGCATCCACCCGAACGCGAAGGCACAGCCCAAGTTGCTCAGCGCGATCTGGCCGAGACTCGAGCCGCTACTGGAGCAGAGCTGACATTGCCGCTCGTCCGAGGCCGGTGATATAAGCACGAAACCCACACGGGCTCTTGAGATCTAGGGGAAAACAATGAACGCCCAGGAACGGCTCGTGGCGCGCATCTGGCTGAGGAACTACCCGCCCGGCGTGCCCGCCGAAATCGATCCGGGTCGCTATCGCTCGCTGAAGCAGCTTTTCGAAGAAAGCTTCGAGAAGTTCCGCGCTCGCCCGGCGTACACGAACATGGACGTCACGCTGACGTACGACGACCTCGACAAACTGAGTCGGTCCTTTGGCGCGTGGCTGCAGCATGGCGCCGGTCTGCGCAAGGGCGATCGGGTCGCGCTCATGATGCCCAATGTTCTGCAGTACCCGGTGGCGATCTTCGGCGTGCTGCGTGCCGGCATGTCGGTGGTCAACACGAACCCGCTCTACACGGCGCGCGAGCTCGAGCAGCAGCTCAAGGACTCCGGTGCCAAGGCGATCGTGATCCTCGAGAACTTCGCGCACGTGCTGGAACAGGTCATTGCCCGCACCGACGTGAAGCACGTAGTGGTGACGGGCGTCGGCGACCTGCTGGGCTTTCCGAAATCGGCGCTGGTGAACTTCGTTCTCCGCCGCGTGCGAAAGCAGGTGCCGAAGTACCAGTTGCCCGGTGCTTTGCGCTTCAACGAAGTGTTGCGGCGCGGCGGATCACAGAGGCTCGATCCGGTCGAGCTTGGGCACGAGGATATCGCGTTCCTGCAATACACCGGCGGTACGACCGGCGTCTCCAAGGGCGCGATCCTCACGCACGGCAACATGGTCGCGAACGTCTTGCAGTCGGGCGCCTGGCTGTCGAAGGCCACGGCCAAAGACCGCG
>DATIEU010000380.1:0-2513 GCA_035455565.1 Steroidobacteraceae bacterium
GAGCGTCCTGCAGCTCTTGGAAGGCGTCGAGGACGTTGCAGTGACCGGGCAACCTCATCCGATGACGGGACAAATCGTATTTGCGCGCGTCAAGCTGTCCACCGCTGAATCGCTGGCCGAATTTCGCGTACGCATGCGTCAGTTCTGCCAGGACAAGCTGCCGCGCTACGCCGTTCCGCAGAAAGTGGAGCTGGTCGAAGAATCGTTGCACGGCGAGCGCTTCAAGAAGATGCGCCGCGTATGAACGCGGCGGCCCAGACCGGGAACTCTGCGACCCCCGCCGGTCTCGAGCTCACCGAAATCCTGCCGAGCGATACGCAGGGCCTCGACGTCATCGCCGACCTGCACATGGAGCTGCTGGGTTTCGGCCCGATGGCGGGCCTCGGTCAACGCTTCGTGCGCGAGGTGTGCTATCGCGCCCACATGGATGAGGGCGTGTTGCGCGTGATGCTCGCCAGGGTTGACGGTGTTCCGGCCGGCTTCGTCGCGGTAACGCCCTTTTCGTTGAGCTTCCACCGCAGCGGGTTGCGCCAGCACGTGCCGCTCGCCGCCTGGGAGACGCTGCGCTCGATCGTCTCGCGCCCGAGCCGCATACCGAAGCTGCTGCGCGCACTACGCGTGCTGGGCTCGCGACGCCATGAAATCGAGCGCGAAGAAGCGGAGCTGGGCGAGGTGGTCTGCATCGCGGTGCGTCCGCAGTTTCTGACCAATCGTTTCCAGCGCGAAACGGGCCTCCGTCTCAGTCAACTCCTGGTGCGGCGTTCGGCGGATTACCTGCGTCGCGCGGGCGTCGAGGACATGCGCATGCTGGTCGATGCCGACAATCGCCCGGTGCTCATGCTGTATCACCTGATGGGCGCGCATTTCAAAGGCTATGCGCTCGGTGGCGAGCCGATGACCGAGGTGTCATTCGACCTGCGCAACGGCAGGCTCGCCGCGGACCCCGTCGTCCCGGCGAGCTGGCGCGCACAGTCGGCCGCGGTGAATGACTCAGCGGACTGGCGTGCCTACTGGGAGCAGATCGAGGACCGGCAAGAGGTGTTCCGGGCCGAGGCACGCGATCACATCGCACGCCTGCGCCGCCTGGTACCGGTCGACCGCGACACGCACACACTCGACTTCGGTTGCGGATTCGGCTTTGCCGCCGAGCAGCTCGCACCCCATGTCGCGAGCATCGCGCTCTGGGACGGCGCCGCGAACGTGCGCAGGCGCGCACGCGCACGCATCGCATGGTTGCCCAATGTCGAGCTCGCGGACCTCTCGAACCCTGACGCCGCGGCTGCGCCGGCGTACGATCTCATCACCGTGCATAGCGTGGTGCAGTACATGTCGGAGGCGGAGCTGCGTGCGTGGCTGACGCGCTGGAAGCGGATGCTCCGGCCCAACGGGCGCCTGGTCCTCTCGGACCTGATCCAACCGGGCGCGAGCGCGCCGCGCGAACTGCTCGATTACCTGGCCTTCTCGGCGCGCGCCGGGTTCCTGGGCGATGCGCTGCTCGGCGGCATGCGCGAGTTCGCCAACTACTTCGGGGCACGCAGCTCGCGTCCGCTGTTGCAGGTGGACGCGGAGCGTCTCGGGGACTGGGCGGCACAGGCAGGGCTCGAAGTTGCATGGCTGCCCGAGAATCTCAGCCACCGCCGCTTCCGTCGTACGGCCATCCTGCGCGCCGCCCCGTGAGGTTGCGATGAACGATGCCGACGGCGGTCCCGACGCATACTCCGAAGTGCGCTACCTGCAGTTCAGCGGTGGCCCGGGCGTGCGCATGACGATCGCCGTGCTCGGTATCCTGATGTGGCCGATCGCGCTGCCGCTCGCGTTGCTGTCGCGCCTCTCTGACATCATCTTCCGCAGCTGCGCGGAGCTGCTGGCCCTGGTCCCGTATTTTCCCGGCATCATCCTGCGCTTCGAGTTCTATCGCTTTGCGCTGCGCGGTTGCGGCCGCAACGTGGTCATCGAGAGCGGCGCGATCTTCGTATACCGCGACGTGGTCGTGGGGAGCGATGTGCTGATCGGCCGCTACAGCATCGTGCATCACTGCGATATCGGCGATCACACGCTCATCGGCGAACGCTGCACCCTCCTGAGCGGCTCACGCCAACATCGCTTCGCGCGCGTCGATGTGCCGATGTCGCAGCAGGGTGGTGAGAAGCGGCGTATTGCACTCGCGGGCGACTGCTGGATCGGCAGCCACGCGGTGATCATGAATGACGTCGGCCGCGGCGCGGTGGTGGCCGCGGGGGCCGTGGTCAAGGATCCGGTCGCACCTTTCACCGTGGTCGGCGGCGTCCCCGCCAAAGAACTCGCCAAGCGCAGCTAGAAGGCAGCGGCACGGGGCCTCATGAGGCCCCGGCCGCTGCGTGCCGTCGTGGAGGGGCTTACGGCGTCAGATCGACCCGGCTGAAGTTGTCGAAGCTGTAGGCGTCCTCGACATAGCCGGTGAATCCCACGGCGCCCGGATTGGCGATGCGCTGCGCGGAGGAGTCCGTGGCCGACGCCGTGCCGAGCACGGTCCA
>DATIEU010000381.1:0-5416 GCA_035455565.1 Steroidobacteraceae bacterium
CAGCATGCCCAGCACGCCTTCCATCTTGAGCGCCTCGACCGCATCGATGTTCTTGACGCGGGCGTGCGGTCGCGGGCTGGACAACAGCCGGCAGAACACCATGCCGTCGGCACGGAAATCCTCGGCGTATTTGGCGCTACCCGTGACCTTCGCCACGACGTCGTGCGGGATGAAATCCTTGCCGATGTGCTTGAAGTTGGCCATCACGCAACTCCCTGCGCGCCGGCGGCCGCGCGCATCACACCGTTGAGATAGTTGTCGTAGGCGCCGCAGCGGCAGAGATTGCCGGACATGGCGAGGCGCGCCTCGTCGCGTGTCGGCTTGGGGTTGTGCTTGAGGAGGGCCACCGCGGCCATGACCTGGCCCGGTGTGCAGAAGCCGCATTGCGGGCCGAGCTCCTCGACGAACGCCTTCTGCACCGGGTGCAGCGCGCCATCGGCGCCAGCGAGCCCCTCCACCGTGACGATCTTGCGATTGCGCACGCTGTGCGTGAGCGTCGAGCACGAATAGTGGGAGATGTCGTCGATGAGCACGGTGCAGGCGCCGCACTCGGCGCGATCGCAACCGAGCTTCGTGCCCGTGAGACCGAGCTTGTAGCGCAGGGTCATCGCCAGGGTTTCCTGCGGCAGTACGTCGACACGCCGTACCTCACCGTTGACGTTGAGCGCGATCAATCGCTCGACGCCGCCCGACAGCGAGGCCTGGCGCGAGCAACCGGTCAGCCCGCCGTAGACGTAACTCGCGGCCGAGGCGACGGCGCCGCAGGCGATGACGCGCTTGATGAACTCACGCCGGGTGTAGCTCGATCCCGGCTCGGGGTTGACTTGAATCAATGAGAGCTCGCTCATTGCCCTACCTCGCGCGATCCAGGTGATTCGCCAGCCGCGGATACACGCGGCGCGCATTGCCCTCGAAGACCTTGCTGCGATCGGCTACGCTCAGCGAGAGCGCGTCGATGTAGCGCTTGGTGTCGTCATAGTAGTGCCCGGTGCGCGGATCCACGCCGCGTACCGCACCCACCATCTCGGAGCCGAACAGGATGTTGCCGATCGGCACGACCTTGAACAGCAGCTCGATACCCGGCAGATGATACACACAGGTGTCGAAAAACACGTTACCGAGGAGGCCTTCCTCGAGTGGCGGGCGCTTCATGTCCTGCGCCAGTCCCCGGTAGCGGCCCCAGTGAAACGGCACCGCGCCGCCGCCGTGCGGGATGATGAAGCGGAGCGTCGGAAAATCCCTGAAGAGGTCGGCGGTGAGGAACTGCATGAAGGCCGTGGTATCAGCATTGATGTAGTGCGCGCCGGTCGCGTGGAAATTCGGGTTGCACGAGGCGCTCACGTGCACCATGCCGGGCACGTCGAGCTCGACCATCTTCTCGTAAAGCGGATACCAGTGCCGATCGGTCAGGGGCGGTGAATTCCAGTGGCCGCCCGACGGGTCCGGGTTGAGGTTGCAGCCGATGAACCCGAGCTCGCCGACGCATCGCTCGAGCTCGGCAGCGCTGTTGGCCGGTGGCACGCCCGGCGACTGCGGCAGCTGGCAGACGCCGACGAAGTTCTCGGGATAGAGCGAGCACACGCGCGCGATCAGGTCATTGCAGGCCCGTGACCAATTGAGGCTCGTGGTCTCATTGCCCACGTGATGCGCCATCGCCGAGGCGCGCGGTGAGAAGATCGTGAGGTCGGTGCCGCGCTCCCGCTGGAACTTGAGCTGGGCGGCCTCGAGACTCTCGCGGATCTGGTCGTCGGTGATCTTGAGATTGGCCGCGAGCGGTTTGGACGACGGGTCCTTGAGACCCGCGACCTGGCTGTCGCGGTACTTCTGCAGCTCAGCGGGCGCCGTCGTGTAGTGGCCGTGGCAATCGATGATCATGGCCGCCCGCGCGCACTCACTTGGTGCAGGCCCCCGTCGGCGTCCAGTCGCTCACCGGGATGGTAAAGGGCTGCGACGAGTCGTGCAGGATGAGCACCAGCGCGTGCCGCTTGCCGGTTCCGGTGCCGGTCAGCTGCATCGGCGGACCCGCGGGAACGATGGCGCCTTGGCTCGCGCGCGCGACGAGCGTGCCGCCCGGTGTCTCCAGGCACTGTTCCCCTTCGAGCACGTACCAGGCTTCAGGACCGGCATGACGATGCACGCCGGACTTCATGCCGGGCTCGAACACTGCCTCCATGTACACGGCCGTGTAGTCCTCCGTCTTGCCGACCTTGAGTGGGCCGATTTCGGCGATGCGCTCACCGCCGCTCGCCTGCCAACCGCCCGGCGCGATCGTGAACAGCCAGGTCTTGCCCGCCGCCGCGACCACCGTCGCTCGCGAACCCTGCGCCCTCTGGGCTGCCTTCGTCGAGGTAAAGGCGTCCAGGTACCAGTACTGCGAGATCCCACGGAGCTTGCCCACGGGCGTGGTCGCGAGCACGAAGCAGCCGAGCTCGCGACCGGCGCGTTCCTCGACGGGTACGCAGTGCACGTCGGTCTCCGGCATCTGCGCCCAGACACCTGCTGCCAGCGCACAGGCGGCGACGGCTCCGAGCACGCTGATCCGCGAAACGCCCAGGGGTCCTCCGTTGCGGTTTTCCGGCACCGTCCATTTACAGGCCCACAGCGGTGAAATCAACCGGGTGGGGAGCGGGTCGGGTGCGAGGCCGAAGCGAACGCGTCGCGCCTATGGTTCAATCGCTTTCAGGAGGGTCGGCACATGCAGCAGCGACCTTTGGGCAGGACAGGGCAACGCGTCTCGGCACTCGGTTTCGGGTGCATGGGCCTCGTCGGCTGGTACGGGACGCGCAACGATGCCGAGGCGCGCGCCACGCTGATCGAGGCGATCGATCGCGGCATCACGCATCTCGACACTGCGGCTGCCTACCAGAACGGCGACAACGAGCGCTTCGTGGGCGCGGCGATTCGCGGGCGGCGCGAAACCGTGTTCCTCGCGACCAAGTTCGGCATCGGCCGCACGTCGGACGGCAAGCCGATCGCGGACAACCGGCCGGAATCGATCCGCGCCTCCTGCGATGCGAGCCTCGAACGACTCGGCATCGAGCGCATCGATCTCTTCTACCTGCATCGCATCGACAAGAGCGTGGCGCTCGAAGATTCGGTGGGGACGCTCGGCGAGCTCGTGCGCGCCGGCAAGATTCGCTACGCCGGCCTATCCGAATGCGGCGTCGATACGTTGCGGCGCGCCCATGCCGTGCATCCGATCGCGGCAGTACAGAGCGAGTACTCGCTCTGGGTACGTGATCCGGAAAACGGCGTGCTCGCCACCTGCCGTGAACTGGGGGTGGGCTTCGTCCCTTACAGCCCGCTGGGTCGCGGTTTCCTCGCGGGCAACTTCCGCTCGCTCAGCGACCTGCCGGCGGATGACAATCGCCGCATGGTGCCGCGCTTCCAGGACGCGAGCGCCGCGCACAACGTGGCCATTGCCGACGCGGTCCGCGAGTTCGCGCAGCGCAAGGGTTGCACCGCCGCCCAGATCGCGATCGCCTGGGTCCTGGCACAAGGCGAGGACATCCTGCCAATACCGGGCATGAAGACGCGAACGCACCTCGCCGACAACCTGGGCGCGCTCGAAGTGCGCTTGTCACGTGCCGAGCTCGAGCAGCTCACGCGCCGAGTGGATGAGCTCGCGGTGCAGGGCGAGCGCCAGGCTCCCGCGATGATGCAGCTCATCGATCGTTGAAGTCCCGGCACCGCAGCCGCGACTTGAAAATGGGGCGGGCGCCTTCGCACCCGCCCCGATTCGTCACTGCACCGCTGGCAGATCGGACTCGTCGGTGTTGAGGCACCTGGGATGACCAAAGCCGCCGGCGCTGACGCCGGTGCCACCGTCCGGGTTTTCGGTGATGTCGAACACGATGTCGTCCGGCCGCGCCGCATCCCCCGACACGCCGCCCACGCCGGCCAGGTTGTCGAGGTTGAGGTTGTCGCGCACACGCCAGCCGATGCGGTGGTCCGCGCACGAAGTGTCGCCACTCACGCCCACCGCGCCGATCACTCGCCCATTCGCGTTGTAGAGCGCGAGGCCGCCACCAAACACGTTCACGCCGCCGATCTTCTCGCCCACGAGCGGATCGTTGCGGGTGCCGTAGTTCTGCGACGGTCCCTTGTAGGCAGCGCTGGTGTCCACGGGATTACTCTCCTGCAGGCCGAACAGGCTGCCACCGGGTTGCACGGCCGAGTACAGGTTGGCCGTCGACAACGCCAGGCCATTCAGGCTGAACGCGTTCGCGGTGTTGGCCTTCTGTGCAGAAATGACGCGGCTTCCCGGCCACTGCGACCCGCGGTTGGCGCCGGAGAACGCCACCCCACAGACGATGCCATCGCGATCTACGAGTGTTGCCCACATCTCGAAGTCGAGGCCGCTCGCTTCGTCAGCGACGGCCGCTTCGAGCGCCGCTCGGAGCGCGGCGTGATCGGGCAGGTTTCTGCAGTTGTTGTTGTTGTGATTGTTGGAGCCCTGGCCGTCCGCGAGAACGGCGGCGGGCATGGCAAGACAAAGCAGCACGATAGTGCTCTTGATCGCACGCATGGTTTGCCCCCTTCACTGAGTCGTTCGAGTTATCGACAGGAGGGGCGAATTGTAGGCCCGATTGATGACGTGGCGAATTCTGTTTTCGCCCACTCGCGACAGGGAGTGGTCCCGTCGTTGGGCAGTTTCGATGGGGATGGCGCACGCTTAGAGTTGCCGGGACGATCCGATGAGACCGCACGCCCCGCGAACCAGCGGAGATTTGGTCGAGAGAGTGGTCCTACGTGATTGAGTTGTATCAGTTCGCGTTCTCTAACTTCTGCGAAAAGGCGCGCTGGGCGCTCGACTTCAAGGGGCTACGCTACACGACGCACAACCTTCTGCCGGGAGCTCACAAGGACGTCGCACGACGCCTGGCACCGAAGAGCTGCTTGCCCATCCTGATCGATGACGGGACCGTGATTCAGGACTCTGCCGCGATCCTGAGCTTTCTCGATGAGAAGTATCCCGAGCGTCCGCTGACCCCGGCGGACCCTGCCGAAGCGCGCGCCGCAGTCGACTGGGAGCAGTTCCTGGATCGCGAGATCGGTGTGACGTTGCGTCTCTGGTTCTACCACCACACGCTGCCTGATCGCCGGCGCACGCTGCGCTTCCTGCTCGACGGCACGCCGTGGTATCGACGACCGGCATTCGTCTGGGCCTTTCCGCAAGTGCAGGCCGCCATGGTGCGGGCCATGAACATCGATGCCGATTCCGCAGGCCATGCACAACTGCGCTTGCTCACCGCGTTGGCGAGACTCGACGAATCGCTGCAAGACCGAGCGTTCCTCGTCGGAGGGCGCTTCTCGAGGGCGGACCTGACAGCTTGCGCACTGCTCGCACCCTATTGCCGGATTGGCGAATCCGACACCGAAGCATGCTCGATACTGCCGGAGCCCCTCAGCGCCT
>DATIEU010000382.1:0-2973 GCA_035455565.1 Steroidobacteraceae bacterium
GTCCATGTAGGCCGGTGAGCCGATGTAGGTCTCGAACAGAGCGACCACCGGCACTTCGAAGCGCGGCCGGCGACCCTCGAGCACTTCGACGCTGATGCGATCGCCGCGCTGCACGTCGAGGAGCCTGGCGAGCATGGTGGAGATCACCAGCCCGTCGTGGGGCAACTCGAGCGCATGCCCTTTGGCGTCGTACACGCGATAGAGCTGCTGGTGCGCCGGCACTCCCTGGATGCCTTCGCGCTGCTCGCGCGCGCCCGCGCGCAGCTTCGCAGCCACGACGCGCATCGGCTCGCTCGCGAGCACGCCCGGCAGGCTCGCCAGGTTGCGCTCGGCTTCACGCCCACGCACCTCGGCGAATCCGACGGTGACGTCCTGGCCCTGCGCCTGCAGGAAATACACATCGACGATATGGTTGATCGCATCCAGCCATTGCATGGAAATGATCAGCACGGCTATTGCCATGCCGATGCCGGCGCTGGTGACGAACGAGCGAACCGGCCAGCGTCCGACCTGGCGCAGGACGATTCGCGTCGGCTGCTCGAGCCAGTACAACGCCCGGCCCGCCAGCCGCGAGCGACGGTACATGGGCGGCAGCGGCGGGCGCATCGATTCGGCGGGCGAGAGCACGAGCGCCCGGCGCACCGCTAACAGCGCGCCGGAGAGTGCCGCCGCGATGCTGGCGAGTGCGGCGATGAGGAAGGGCCGCGGCCCCGGGTGAAACAGCAGGAATGGAAAACGATAGAACTCGGCATAGGTCTGCGTATTGTGCCGGCCGAGCCAGAAACCGACGAACCAGCCGAGCGCCACGCCGAGCAAGCCGATAACGAGCACCAGCTTGACGTAGTGCATCGCGATCGTGCGGCTGTCATAGCCGAACGCCTTGAGAAGACCGATCTCGCTGCGTTCCACGGCGATGAGCCGGGCAAGCACCATGTTCGTCAGGAAGGCGGACACCGCCAGGAAGATGACTGGCAGAATTCCCGACAGCGTGCGCAGCTGCACGATCTCGTTCGACAGAAACCAGTTGGACAGCTGGTCGGCTCGTGCGTACGCGCCCACACCGCCGTAGGAAGACAGCACGCTATCGAGGCGCTCGATGACGCTACCCGTGTCGGTCCCGCGCACCAGCTCGAGTGACACGTCATTGAAGGCACCGTCCAGATCGAAGGCGGCCTGTAGCGACCGGCGGCCGAGCCAGAGCACTCCGAAGCGGCGGTCGTCCGGCATCAGCGCGCCCGGGCCGATCGTGTAGACGTACTCAGGCGAGAGCGCGATGCCGACCACGCGCAGCCTCCGCCAGTGGCCATTGATCACGGCGCGCAGGCTCTCACCCACCGCGAGACCATGAGCGTCCGCGAAAGGCTCCGCCAGGACAGTCTCGTCGGCTGCGGCGGGGTTCGGATAACGCCCCTGTCTCAGGGCCAGTCGGTTGAGCGATGGCTCGCCATGTTCCGGCAGTGAAACGAGCTGTCCCACGACCGGCTCCTCGAAACCTGCGACGTCGAGGATCGCGGCATGCACGATCCGTGTCTCGACCACGTGCACTCCGGGGATGTGCCGAATGCGTTCTGCCAGGTACTCGGGCGCGCGCTTGACGCGCGCGAAGACGTGCGCGAAGCGATAGCGCTCGTAGTAGGTCATGGCGGTATTCTCGAGCGCCTCGATTGACGTCAGCGACATCACGAGGAGACCGACGCCGGAGGCCATCACCAGCGCGATCGCCAGCACCTGGCCACGGATGCGCCGCAAGTCACGCAGGAGCTTGCGATCGAGAGGGTGCAGTCCTACCACGTGAGCTCCCGTGCCGGACGGCGTCGCGCGTTGCGCCGCTCTTCCTGGATCCGGCCGTCACCCAGCACCAGGACGCGGTCCGCCATCTCGGCGATCACTGCATTGTGAGTGATAAGCACCGTGGTGGTCGCGAGCCCGGCGTGCACGCGCTCGATGGCTTCGAGGACCAGGATGCCGGTATGGCTGTCGAGCGCGCCCGTCGGTTCATCGCACAGGAGGATGTCGGGCTGCTTGGCGATTGCACGCGCGATGGCGACCCGTTGCTGCTCGCCTCCCGAGAGCTGCGCGGGGAAGTGGTGCAACCGATCCTTGAGTCCCACGAGCTCGAGCGCGCGGCGTGGCTCCATCGGCCGCACCGCGACTTCGGTCACGAGCTCGACGTTTTCGAGCGCGGTCAGGCTCGGGATGAGGTTGTAGAACTGGAAAACGAAGCCTACGTGCTCGCGCCGGTAACGAGTGAGCTGCCGATCGTCGAGGCGCGTGAGCTCGTGGTCACGGAAACGGATCTCGCCGCTCGTCGCCGTGTCGAGACCGCCGAGCAGATTGAGGAGCGTCGACTTGCCGCTCCCGGAGGGTCCCAGCAGCACGACGATCTCGCCCCCGCGCAGCTCGAGATCGACGCCGCGCAGTGCCTGCACCTGGACCTCGCCGCTGCCGTAGATTTTTGTGAGCGCATGCGCGCGCAGCGTCGGGTCGGTGCTCATAGGGCCATTCTCGAGCTTCCACCATAAGCGACCATGAAACTGCGGAGAATACGCATTGTCCGCCGTGTCCATCGGGGCACGCTGCTACGCTGGATCAGAAGGAGCGCCTCCTCCGTGGCTGCCGCGACCGTCTGGCGGGCCACTTCGACTCCCCTCTGCGGCATCGGGTGCCAGCCGAGCATCGCGGCAAATGCGTATGGCGGGCTGACACCTGGCGGTCTAAACATGATTCAGGAGTCGAGCTGGTCCACTCAGGAGAGTTGTTATGGCTACCGTGAGCACCCGCGGCCGTCGGCGCGAAACGCAACGCCCGGTCCCGCCACCCACCAATGACATCCAGGCACCCCTCGAGCCGGAACCGCCTGCGACAGTGAGCTTCATGGAGCCCGACAAACGCCATGCGCTGATCTGCGAAGCGGCGTATTTCCGCGCGGAGCGGCGCGGCTTCTGCCCGGGCCAGGAGCTCGATGACTGGCTC